>JAOZPF010000119.1 GCA_029932895.1 Anaerolineae bacterium
GGCGCTTTTGGCAAGGAGAGCTATATTCTGACCGGCTACTTTAACATGCCCAAGGTGTTGGAACTGACTCTCAATAACGGCATTGACCCGCGCACGGGCCGGAGGATCGGGCCGGAGACGGGCGACCCAACGCAGTTTGCCTCTTTTGACGAGTTCTTTGCCGCCTATGAGCGACAGCTCAACTATTTCGTCGAGCTCAAGATTCGGGGGAACAATGTCATCGAGCGGCTCTATGCCCGGCACATGCCGGCGCCGTTTCTCTCACTGCTGATTGATGATTGCATTGCCAAGGGACGGGACTATCACGATGGCGGCGCACGGTACAACACGACCTACATCCAGGGTGTGGGCCTGGGTACAATGGCCGATGCGATGACGGCTATCAAGTACCATGTCTTTGAGCAGGCCCAGTTGACGATGGCCGACCTGCTGGCTGCTCTACGGGCCGATTTCGAGGGCGGCGAGCGGTTGCGGCAAATGCTCTTGAATCGCACCCCCAAGTATGGCAACGATGACGAGTATGCCGACGCCGTGATGGTGCGCGTGTTCGATGCTTACTTCAACGCCATCGACGGCCGTCCGAACACCAAGGGGGGGACCTACCGTATCAACCTCCTGCCCACCACCGTCCATATCTACTTCGGGTCGGTTGTTGGCGCTACGCCCGATGGCCGCAGGGCGGGAATGCCTCTCTCCGAGGGCATCTCGCCGGTGCAAGGAGCCGACCGGCGCGGGCCAACGGCGGTGCTCAGGTCGGTGGCCAAGATGGACCATGCCCGCACCGGTGGGACGTTGCTCAACCAAAAGTTCACCCCCCAGTTGTTGGCCGATGACGCGGGATTGGACAAACTGGTCCACCTGATCCGTACCTATTTCAAGCTCGACGGTCACCACGTCCAGTTCAACGTTGTGGACGCGGCCACACTGCGGGCGGCGCAGCGAAACCCTGAGCAGTACCGGGACCTGATTGTGCGCGTGGCGGGTTACAGCGACTATTTCTGCGACCTCAGCGAAGCGTTGCAAGAAGAGATCATTGCCCGCACAGAGCATCAATCGTTCTAGTCTGCGAGATGGCCTGTCACAACCTGCGGGAGGGTAGGCCGAGCGGTTAATTTGACAAAGTAGCTGAAACGATTATACTTCTAGACATCAGACGTCTGGACGTCATAACAGTGGAAGCGATGTCATTCAAGCTCGACCGCCGTCCTCTTTACGTGCAGGCACACGACCGGATTCTGGACCTGATCAGTGGGTCCGAGTTCCGGCCGGGTGATCGCCTGCCTTCGGAAGCCCAACTGGCTGGTCAACTCGGTATCTCCCGCGCTACTCTCCGTGAGGCACTTCACTTGCTGGAAAAAGAAAGGGTCATCGTTCGTCGCCAGGGGGTGGGCACTTTTGTCGCTGCCAACCACCACCTGGAGAGCGGCCTGGAGCGGTTGGAAAGCGTGCTGGCGCTGGCTGCCCGCGAGGGGATGGAGGCGCGCGTGCAGGGGCTGGCGGTCGAGAGCGTTGCTGCTCAGCGAAGGGTGGCCGAGCGGCTGCGGGTGGAGCCAGGGACACCACTCACCTGTGTCTGCCGCACTATCCTGGTGGAGGACCGCCCTGTTGCCTATATGGAGGATCTCGTCCCCGCTCAGTGGCTTGCCCCGCAGGCGGTCGACGATGGATTCACCGGCTCGGTCCTCGACCTCCTGCGCCGGCAGCCGACCCTTCGTGTTCAGGAGGCTATGGCCGATATCACAGCCATCCCTGCCGACCAGACACTGGCCCGTCGACTCCAGGTTTCCTCTGGCGCGCCCTTGTTGCTTCTGGAGGAGACTCTCTTTGATGCCAATGGCACTCCGGTCGGTTTTTCGCGCAACTATTTTGTGCCCAACCGCTTCCGCTTTCACGTGTTGAGGCGGTAATTCTATCGAGGAGGCAAGATATGAAGACTGAAACATTTCGCGGACGGGATTTCCTCACCCTGCTCGATTGGAGCAAAGAGGAAGTCGAGACCATCCTGGACGTCGCTCTGGACCTGAAGCGGCGCTATGCGATGGGCGAGCTCCATGACCATCTCCTGCGGGCCAAGACTCTGTTCATGATCTTTTATAACCAGTCCCTCCGTACCCGCAACTCCTTTGAGGCCGGGATGACCCAACTGGGCGGGCATGCCCACTATCTCGACCCCTCCAAGATCTATACCCCGGCGCTTCCAGGCAAGGAAGTGGCCTACTCCACCGAGCGCGTCTCCGATGTGGCGCGAGTGCTGGCGCGAATGGGCAACGCGATTGCTATCCGCTGCTATGGCGACCCGGTGGACTGGGTCTATGGCGGGGCGCACGAGATGCTGCGCAACTTTGCCTACTGGGCCGACATCCCGCTGCTCAACATGGAGGACGACAAGTACCATCCCTTCCAGGCTCTGGCCGACATTCTGACGGTCAAGGAAAAGTTTGGCACTTTCAAGGGCGTCAAGTTCGTAATGTCCTGGGCCTACTCGCCCAGCGTCCACAAGCCGCGGGCGGTGCCCCAGAGCGCTATCATCGCCGCCAGCATGATGGGTTGCGACACTGTTCTGGCTCGCCCGCCGGAAATGGCGCTCGACCCCGAGGTCATCGCTGCCTGCGAAAAGTATGCCGAGATGAACGGCGCTTCCTTCGAGGTGACGGACGACTTTATGGGAGCCGCCGAGGGTGCCCATGTCCTCTATCCGAAAGCTTGGGCCCCAGTCCAGCTCTTCAAGCCACCCGTGGGCGAGGACAACCCGCGGCTCGCGCAAGAGATCTTTGACCGCTACAAGAGCTGGAAGGCCACGCCAGAGTACATGGCCCTGGCCGACCCGAGCGCCATCTATATGCACTGCCTGCCCGCCGACCGGAGCTGGGAGGTGGAGGATGAGGTCATTGACGGCCCGCAGTCGGTGGTCTTTGACGAGGCCGAGAACCGGTTGCAC
Organism: Anaerolineae bacterium; assembly: GCA_029932895.1. GTDB lineage: Bacteria > Chloroflexota > Anaerolineae > B4-G1 > DUEL01 > JAOZPF01. Next base: position 2,939 of record JAOZPF010000119.1, read on the forward strand.
GTCCAAAAAGCGGTGATGAACTTGGTGATGCGGTAGCAGACCTCGAACCTCGGACTTTGGACTTTTGAAAGGAGGTGTCACGTGGATCTTTACGGGCGTGATTTTATCTGCACTCAAGACTGGTCGGTGCAGGAACTGGAGGCGGCGCTTGACCTGGCGGCCAAGATGAAGCGAGAGCGTTTTTCTGACCGCTGGACAGGGATTCTAAAGAACAAGAGCTTTATCATGTTCTTCTATAACCCCTCAGTCCGCACCCGCCTCTCCTTCGAAGCCGCCGCCACCGAACTGGGGGGGCACGCGCAGTTCATGACCCCCTCAGCCGGTCGCTTCAAGACGCAGAAGAAAGCTGGCGAGACGATCGAGGACGCGGCCAAAGTGATGGCCCGCTATGCTGCCGGCATCGGTATCCGTATCCTGGAGGACAAGGTCCCGGCATATGGCGCGGGCGACGAGATGCTGCGCGAGTACGCCAGGTGGGCTGATGTACCCATCATCAATATGGCCGACGACCGTTTCCACCCCTGTCAGGCCATGGCCGACGTGATGGGCTGGGCCGAGTGGTACGGCGAGGGGCCTGGTCACCCCAATCTGGAGGCGCTGCGCGGCAAAAAGTTTCTCCTCACCTGGGGCTCGGGCGCGCTGGCCCGCTCCTGGTGCTCGGTGCAGGCCGCTCTACTCATCGCCTCTCGCTTTGGTATGCACATCTCGATGGCCTATCCCGAGGGATACGACCTGGACCCAGAGGTAATCGATTGGACCAAGCAGAATTGTGTTGCTAATGGCACCGATTTCGATGTGGTCCACGACCCCGACAGCGGCTATGACGGCGCGCACATTGTCTACTCCCGCAACTGGGTCAGCCCCAACGCCTACCAGGATGGTGTGTTCCAGAAGCAAGCCGAGATCGAGAGGGCGATGGCCTATCAAGGCTGGACGACCACCGCCGAGCGCATGGCCCACACCGACAACGCGATCTTTACTCACCCAATGCCCGTGGACCGGGGCAATGAGGTCACGGATGAGGTGGCCTCCGGCCCTCGCTCCGCTATCTATGACATCGCCGAGAACCGGTTGCACGTGCAAAAGGCGGTGATGGCGCTGACAATGGGGAATCTGTAGGTTGGTAGCTGGTAGATTGTTAATTGTTTAATTGTTAATTGTTAATTGTTAATTGTTAATTGTAAGGAGCACGCTATGACCAAAAAACTCGCCGTCGTCGCTATCGGCGGCAACTCGCTGATCAAGGACAAGAATCATCGCACGGTGCAGGACCAGTACCTGGCGGCCAAAGAGACCAGCGCGCACATCGTTGACATGATCGAACAGGGTTGGGACGTCGCCATCGGCCACGGCAATGGCCCACAGGTGGGGTTCATCCTGCGCCGCTCGGAGATCGCCGCCAAGACGATCGGTATGCACGAGGTCCCCCTTGACGCCTGCGGGGCGGATACTCAGGGCGCTATCGGCTATGCGTTGCAGCAGAACCTGGCAAACGAGTTCCGCCGCCGGCACATAGCAAAGCGCGCTGCCACGGTGGTCACTCAGGTGCTGGTTGACCACCAGGACCAGGCGTTCCAGAATCCCAGCAAACCCATCGGCGGTTTTATGGAGGAGGAGGAAGCCAGGCAGCGCGCCGCGGAGGAGGGCTGGACGGTTGTGGAAGATGCCGGTCGCGGCTGGCGGCGTGTTGTGCCCTCCCCGCTGCCTCAGGAGATCATCGAGTTGGACGCCGTGCGCCAGCTTCTGGATGCCGGGATCATCACAATCACCGTCGGCGGTGGTGGCATCCCCGTCATCCGCAACGAGGTGGGCGATCTGCAAGGTGTGGCTGCCGTCATCGACAAAGATTACGCTTCCTCCCTGCTTGCCCGCTCCATCGGCGCTGACCTCTTTCTGATCTCTACCGCGGTCGAGCAGGTCTATCTCGACTTTGGTCGACCCGATCAAAGGCCCATCGCCCGCATGACTGTCGCGGAGGCCAAGCGCTACATGGAGGAAGGCCACTTTGCCAAGGGGAGCATGCTGCCCAAGATACAGGCTGTCATCTGGTTCCTGGAAGCTGGTGGGCAGCAAGCTCTCATCACCAACCCGGAGAACATCGCCCGCGCACTGGCTGGGGAGACGGGAACGCTGATTCTGCCAGACTGAGTGGCTGCTCCGCGCGTCAAGCGAGGGAAATAGGGAATGACCGTGCTGCAGATGACCGTGAACGGCAGGCCGGTGACGTTGAATGTCCCGGACGAGCGCTCCCTTTCTGAGGTGCTGCGCGTCGATCTGGGGCTGACCGGCACCAAGGTCGGCTGCGGTGAGGGCGTCTGCGGCAGTTGCACGGTGCTGGTCAACGGCAGGCCGGTCCGTTCCTGTATCACCCCCGCCCGCAAGGTGCAGGGGGCCGAGGTGCTGACCATTGAGGGGCTGGCGCGGGACGGCAAGCTCACCCCGTTGCAAGAAGCGTTCATCGCGCACGGTGCGCTCCAGTGTGGCTTTTGCACACCGGGGATGATCATGGCCGCGACAGCGCTTCTGAAACGCTCCCCACACCCCACGGAGGAAGAGATCCGTCGCGCCCTGCGTGCCAATCTCTGCCGCTGCACGGGTTACATCAGTATCATCGCCGCTATCCAGGCCGCTGCTGACAAATCGACTGTCTCTCCCTCCCTCCCCGCGACCGGGCCGCCCCTGCAGGTCGTTGGGCATCCTCTCCCCCGACCAAGCGCTGTCGCCAAAGTGACCGGCGCGGCCCTCTTTGCCGACGACTATACTTTCCCCGGTATGCTCTATGGAGCCGTGCGGCGGGCTGGGGTTCCCCACGCCCGCGTCAAGCGCGTTGATACCTCAGCAGCTAGAGCGCTACCCGGTGTCCGGGCTGTGCTCACCCACCAGGATGTGCCGGGCAGTAACCGCCACGGGCTGATCGTTCCCGACTGGCCTGTCCTGTGCGCGGACAAGGTGCGCTATGTCGGTGACAGTATTGCCATCGTCGCCGCCGACAGTCCCGAGATCGCCCGGCAGGCGGCAGAGCTGGTCGAGGTCGAGCTGGAGCCGCTGCCGGTTGTTTCCAACCCCCTCGATGCTCTCCAGCCGGACGCCCCCCTCGTGCATGAGGAGTGGCCCCAGGGGAACCTGCTTCAGCACATCGAGGTCGCGCTGGGAGATGTGAGAGAGGGGATGGCCGAGGCCGACTTGGTTGTGGAGCAGACCTATCGCACTCCGACCTTTGAGCATGCCTTCCTGGAGCCTGAATGTGCTGTTGCCCGACCCATTGACGGCGGGCGCATCGAGGTCATTGTCGGCTCCCAGATTCCCTATGCCGACCGGAGGCAGGTCGCCGCCGCGTTGGGAATCCCTGAGGAGCAGGTGCGCGTGCGCGGCGCGTTCATCGGCGGCGGGTTCGGTGGCAAGGAAGATGTCGCCGGTCAGATCCACGCCGCTCTCCTGGCCCAGGCCACCGGTCGGCCGGTCAAGCTGCTCTACAGTCGCACCGAATCTCTCCTCGCTCACCCCAAGCGGCACGCCACGGTCATCCGTGTGAAGCTGGGGGCCCGGCGAGATGGTCGCATCACCGCGTTGGAGGCGGACCTGGTCGGTGACACGGGGGCCTATGCCAGTTTGGGCGCTGTCGTGATGGCCCGGGCCGCAAGCCACGCCAGTGGACCCTACAGCATCCCCAACGTCAGGATCGACTGCGATGCGGTGTATACCAACAATCTCCCGGCGGGCGCTTTCCGCGGCTTTGGCGTCACCCAATCCTGCTTCGCTGTGGAGAGCGCGATGGACGAGATGGCGGAGGCGCTGGGGATGGGTCCCGTCGAGTTCCGCCGCCAGAACATCCTCCGCGTCGGCTCCACCACTGGCAGCGGGCAGGTGCTGCGGGAGAGCGTCGGGCTGGAACAATGCCTGGACCGCGTCGTCGCCGCGATTCGGGAGGAGCAGGGACTTGGAGAGGGAGAGCCAATCCGTTGGTCCTGGCGGGAAGGGGACAAGGCGTACGGCTGGGGGCTCGCGCTGGCTTACAAGAACACCGGATTGGGAGGAGGCGCTGTGGACGCGGCCACGGCCGAGGTGGAGGTCATGTCCGCGGGGGGGGCGGAGGTTCGTATCGCCTCGGCCGAGCTGGGGCAGGGACTGCCTGGCGTGTTGGCCGCGGTCGTCGCCGAGGAGTTGGGACTGCCTTTTGAGCGTATCGCTGTTGCTCAGCCCGATACCGACCGCACCCCTGACGGCGGGCCGACCACTGCTTCCCGCCAGACCTTTGTCTCCGGCAACGCGGCCCGACTGGCGGCTATCAAACTGCGGGAACAACTGACGGCGGTCGTCAGCGAGCGGCTCGACGTCGCGCCCCGGTCGCTCCGCTTCGAGGATGGTGCTATCCTGGCAGCCGGAGGGCGAGAGGTCTCCTTTGAGGAGGCCGTCCGCTGGATGCAGGCGGAGGGGTACCCGGCGGTGGTCCGGCAGCGCTACCAGGCCCCGTCCACCAGGCCGCTTGGTGAGGGGGGCGACACGTACGTGGCGCTCAGCTTTGCCGTCCAGGCTGTGTTGGTCGAAGTAGATGTGGAGAGCGGCGGGGTCGCGGTGCGGCGCGTCATCGCTGCCCACGATGTGGGACGGGCGATCAATCCGTTGGCCCTGGAGGGGCAGATCGAGGGCGGCATTGTGATGGGAATGGGGCTGGCGCTGAGCGAGGAGTTTGTCATCGAGGACGGTGTCCCCAAGACGCGGCGACTGGCCCAGTATCACATCCCCAACATAGCGCAGGTTCCCGAAATCCTCTCCTTCATCGTGGAGCATCCCACCACCCACGGACCGTACGGAGCCAAGGGGGTCGGCGAACTGGCCAGCATCCCCACCGCTCCAGCCATCGCCAACGGCATCTACCACGCCGTGGGGGCGCGGATACGGCGACTGCCGTTGCGGGTGGAGGCAGAAGGCAAGCGGGGATGAATCCTCACGTGCTGGGCTTCAAGTGCACCATCTGTGGTGCGGAATACGGCGTGGACGAGGTGGATTATGTCTGCCCCCGTCACGGCAACGAGGGCACCCTCGATCTCCTCTATGACTATGACGCGCTCCGCCGCCAACCTATCGGCCAGCCAACTGGTCGGCCGTCCCTCTGGCGTTACCTTCCCCTCCTGCCGGTGGACCCGGAAGCCACGCTGCGCCTCGTCGCTGGCACCGTCCTGGAGAGCGTGGGGTGGACTCCTCTCTATCCCGCTCCCCGTTTGGCGGGCCGCCTGGGGTTGCGTCACCTGTGGGTCAAGGACGACAGCCGTCAGCCGACTGCCTCCTTCAAGGATCGCGCCTCGGCCATCGCCGTTGTCAAGACGCGGGAGCGGGGGGCGGAGGTGGTCACTACGGCCAGTACCGGCAACGCCGCTGCGGCCCTGGCTGGTCTCTGCGCCGCGGTGGACCAACCGAACGTCATCTTTGTCCCCCGCGTCGCCCCTCAGGCCAAGGTGGCCCAGCTCCTGGCCTATGGCGCTCTCGTCATGTTGGTGGATGGCACTTATGATCAGGCTTTCGAG
>JAOZPF010000120.1 GCA_029932895.1 Anaerolineae bacterium
GGGGTCAGTGACCCCGGCCGGACACGCCACTGTGGCGGTATTGGTAAAAGCCCACCCGCTGGCGAGCGTGCCCTGCACGGTATAGACCACTGTCCCATTGGCCGGGAGGTCGACGGTGTCGGCGATGTCGCCGGATGAGCTGGCGGTACAGGATGCTCCGCCATACCCCACGCAACTCCAGGTCACGTCAGTGACCGCGGCAGGCATCGCGTCCGACATGACGGCCCCGCTGACGTCACTCACACCGAGGTTGGTCACGCTGATGACGTAGGTGATCCCCTGTCCGGGCAAGGCTGTCGTCGGCCAGGCCGTCTTGGCGATGGCGAGATCGGCCCAGGCATCCACCGTGGTGTGGTTGGTGGCATAGTTGTTGGTGTTGTCTGGGTCGAACACGTCGTTCGAGACCAGCCCATCGTTCTCCAGCACCGTTCCCCCCTCCAGCCCGGCCGGCACATTGGCCACGATGAGGACGGCGAGGCTGGAGCCGGGAGGCAGCGAGCCTAGTCCGCAGGTCAACCGGTCCGGCAGGTCGCTGATGCACACACCCTGACCCGGGGTGATGACAGAAGTGACCTCGATCGATGAGGGTACATAGTCCTGCAGCACCACGTTTTCGGCCGGCGAGGGGCCGTGGTTGGTAATGGTCAGGGTATAGGTCAGACTGCCGCCGGCGGTGACCGCGTTGGGCGTCAGGGCGACCGTGCCGCCGGGTTGCCCGTCCACCTGGACCTGCCCCACGGCCGTCTTGGTCACGCTCAGGTCGGCCACGGCGGTAGCGGCGATAAAGTCCAGCGCCTGATTGTTGTTGAGGTCCGGGTCCGGCGTATCAGCAAGCACCTGCACCTGGTTGCTAATGTCCTGGGCCGCGTCGGCCCGCGCTTCGATCTGGACGGTCCAGCGCCCGTCTCCGGGGATCGTCCCCCAGGGCTCGAGAGGGACGTTGAGCTGGCAGGTGATGGTGATGCCGTTCGTGGCACACGTATCCGGGCGGTTCGGGTCGTCGATGATGCGCAACAGAGTGACTGGCCCGGCGAGGATGTCATCCTGCATGACCACTGACCGCGCGAATGATGGCCCCAGATTGTCGACAAAGAGCGTACAAGTAAACGTCTCCCCGACCTGCACTGTCGTCTCCGGGTAACTCATCTTGGTCACCGCCAAGTCGGCGCTATCCAAGAGAAGCGTCTCCAGAAGCAGGAGGTTGTCGCTGGGATTCTGGTCGACGTTCTCGCAGCCGACCTCGGAAGCACTGGACAGGGTCAGGGTGCCGTTGGCGCGGGTGTCCGCATCGACCCCGACCTCGATCTGGAAGCTGCGGCTGTGCTGAGTCGCCAGGTCACCGAGATCGCAGAGGAGCTGGTCCTCGCCGCCGGGACCCGTGCCGGTGGTGAGCGTGCAGCCGCCGGGCAGCGTCTCGGTGATATACGCCGTTTGCAGGGGCAGCGTCTCTGTCACCACGACGGACAGCGCGTCGTTTGCGCCATTGTTGGTGACGGTGATCTCGTAGACGAGCGGTTCGCCAGCGACGGCCTGGTCGGGTGTTGTCGTCGCCCCTATCTCCAGGTCGGTGGCTGGTGCCAAGCGGACGTCGTCGATGAGCAGGCCGGCATCGCCGTCAAAGTCATTCGTCCCCTGGTCCGACACCAGGAACTGGAGCAAATAGATGCCCGACGTATCAATCTGCCAGGCCGAGGTCTGGAACGGGCTGTGGCCGTAGTTATAGGTACTGCCGTCCGTCGCGCCGCTGCTGGTCACGGTGGTAGAGATACCATTGACCCCCACGTCGGGGAAGGGCGAGGTGCCGCCGCCGGGGACGCTGCCGCTCAGGATCACGGTGCTGTTGAGCGTGACCTGGAAAAAGTCGTCGTGCAGGCCGGGATTGGTCGAGCCGTCGCTCTCTGCGGTCAGGAAACTCCAATCGAAGCTGAGGACAGCCGGCACGTCGCCCGAGGTGAGGATAAAGAGCTGGCTCAGCGAGGTGCGGTCGTTGTCATCCTGGTTGTTGGGGTCGCCGTCGAGATTGTCCTGAGCGGCAGAGCCGCTGGCGTCGCCAGGCCCGCTGGATAACAGAGCAAAATAGCTGCCTGCGGGCGGGGCGGGTGAGGCAGGCCCCGAGAATGCGGCTCCGGTGAGCACTTCGGCGTTGCCAGCGCTGCCTCCCACGCTCCAACTGGTCAGATCGCCGCTCTCGAACCCCCCATTTGCCAGCTCCACCCACAGCGGGGCGTGTTGAGGGGGCACGGATGGTTCCGCGGCGGTCTGGATCCGTGTGTGAGGGGTGGCTGCCCTGGTCGCGGCCGGCGAGCAGAGTTGGACGAGGACGAGCAAGAGTGGAATAAGAGAATGAATCCGCAGGCGACTCATCGTCAGTATCCTCCTTTCACTGTGACGCGGGCGGTCATCACGGTCGTGGCGGGCGTGTCGGCAGCGGTGTCGGGGTCGGTGAGGGACGTGGCGGGCGTGGGGGGCCCGGGGGGGGGGTGGCGGACGGGGGGGCCGGGGGGGTAACGGGGGGACCGGGGGGGGCGGTAGGGGTGTGGGTCGGCCGGGGCGTGAATGTGGACGTGGGAGTGGGCGTCGGCGTGGGGGTGCGAACCGCGGTTGGCTGAGCCGGCGGGGAAGTGGGGGCAACGGCGGGAGGCGTGGGGGAGGGAGGAGGTGTTGGGGTCGCGGTGGGCGTGCTAAAAGTAACGGGGGGAGCGATCACGGCCTCTGCCCCGGGGGTGCGAAGGGTATCTGGGTTGAAAGGCTGAAGGTCGATCGCCTCGCGACGGAGCGGCTCGAAATAGATATTCCACTCGCTGTAGCCAGCATCGGGATCGATTTGGGAGAGCATGCTGGCCTCCACCTTCCACGTCCGTTTGGGCCAGACCGCCGCCTGGGCGGCGGCTAGGAGGCAGCCAAACCCCGCCACCAGCAACAACAGGAGCGCCAGTAGGTCGCGCAGCTCACGAGGCTGGTAGTGGGATGCCCTGTCACTCATCGCTGCTTTCTATCTCATCTCCTGGGTCGTTTGCCAGCTCCAATTGCTTTTGGAGCGGTGCGGTCTGGTCGTCGCTTCCACGGGTTGTTTTTTTCGGCTATTCCGTTTGTGCCCGCAGCAGGATGCTAAAAGTGCTCCCTTTTCCTTCCTGGCTATCAACCCGTATCTCTCCCCTGTGGGCCTCGACGATCATCTTGGTCACATATAGGCCGAGCCCGAACCCACGCACACCGCTCCGCTGCTGGGTGACGCGGTAGAAGCGGGTAAAGAGCTTGGCTTGCTCCTTTGGGGGGATGCCGATGCCGGTGTCAGCGACATCGAGAATCACCTGGTCCTCGTGCGCAGAGAGCCGCACCGTGACCCGACCTCCGCTGGGCGTATACTGCCAGGCGTTGCGGATCAGGCTGGTGACCGCCCAGCGCATCCGCCTGGGGTCGGCGTTTATCAGAGGGAGATCGCTGGGGATATCCACCTCGAACTCTAGCCCTTTGTCTTCCAGCTCTGGTCGCCACTCGACGCATATTTCGTTCACCAGATCACCGAACTGGATCGGGCGGCGCTGCAGGCCAATCCGCCCGCCTGCCTCCATCTCGGAGAAATCCAGCAGTTCCTCGACCATCGCGACCAGGTTGTTGGTGTGATGGTTGATGGTCTCCAAGAACTCGATCTGTTGCCTGTCCAGGTTACTGCTGGCGTTGACGAGCAGGAGCTCACTATACCCCTTGATCGCCGTCAGCGGTGTGCGTAGTTCGTGAGATACATGGGTGATGAAGGCATCCTTGAGCCGCTCTGCCTCGGCCTCGGCAGTCACGTCACGAAGAACGATGACATTCCCCAGGCGTTCCCCGTCGTCGGTGTGCACGGCCGCTGCGCTGACAGAGATGACCTTATTGCTCACCTCCAGGCGGCGGCTCTCCACCAGCCAGGGGGTAGAGTCGGGGAGTTGGTCCTGTCCGGTAGTCACCGTCTCGCGCAGAGGGGCAAGGGCAAAGTCGGCAGCCAGGTCCGCCAGCATAGACTCGGCCGCTGTGTTTTGCGGCACCAGATTGCCCTCCAGGTCTTCGAGCAGCACGCCATCGCCGATGCTGGAGAGGATGGCGCGCATACGGCTGGAGGATGTCTTTTGCTCATAGAGCAGCCGCTCCAGTTCTCGGGTTCGCTCCGCCAGCCGCTCTGTCATCCCGTCGAAGGTGGCAGCCAGCACGCCGATCTCGTCTTGGCTCTTGATATCCGTCCGCCGATTTAGGTCCCCATCAGCCACGGCCTGTGACACGCGCACCAGGCGGCCCAGGGGACTGGTGATGCGCCGCGACACGATGTACCCGACCAGGATGACGCACGCCGTTGCGGCGGCAAAGAGCAGGGCGTACGTATCGCGGCTGGTGGCGCCAGCCTCGATGATGAAATGAGAGGGCAGTACGACGGCAAAGACCCCCAGCTTGGCCCCTCCCACCTGGAGCGGCCCGCGGGCAATTCGGTACCAGCGGTTATTGACCTGGAAATTCTCGCCGATGGTCACCTCGGTATTGAGCAGACACTCCTCATACAGAGTGGGGGCGATCGCCAATGCGTCCAACGGCGAGCCGCCTTCCTGCGGTGGCCCTGTGGGGGCAAAGGTCGAGGCCACGGCGCGGCCGCCGTCGAGATAGACGATTATATTCGCCAGGGAGATGTCCTTCCACTGGGGGAGCAGCGTGTCCAGGCTGGTTCCGATGATGAGGACGCCGACCATCCGCTCTTCCAGCCTGACGGGACCCGCGGTGAAATAGTAGTAACGCCCATCTACCGGATGGATGCCGATGCCCTGCCTCGGCTGAGTGGCGAGGTCGCCAGCCGCGAGTAACTGCTGGACCATCTGCACGGTTGAGGCATCTGCCTGATCCGACACATCCTCAAAATGCCCCTCCGCCGAGCGCAGGACGTGCAGCACCTGTCTGCCCTGGGCGTCGACGACGGCAAAGGTTTGGATACTCTTGTCCGCTATCGCTCGCAGGGCTGGTGTAGCCACTCCCTCCTGGTCGCTGGCCGCCAATGCCTCGGCGACCCCCTGCGTAAAGGCCACTTGGCGCGCTACGCTGGTGTGGTGGGCCTCTTGGCTAGCCAGGGTGTCCGAAACGACGCGCCCGGTCTCCAGTAGGTGGTTGGTCAGCCGTTCGTCGAGGGAGGCAGCTACCAGCCGGGTGACGACGTACGTGCCGATGATGGCAACGATCAGGGTGAGGATCAGGTAGGGAAGGATGATCTTGGTGCGGATATTAAAGACAAGGGGACGTCCCGGCCACCGGAGGGATGCTTTACGCTGTCTCGGCTGACGGTTCTGTGTCACAGGTGCTACTCCCGCCAGGGGTGATCTGAACCCAGGCTGTTTCAAGATCGATGTTCCCCTGTGGCACAATCAACCCCTGAACCGGTCCCAGAGCCAATTTGAGATGATAATGGCTATAGCGGATCGTTCGACGCTTTCATTATACAGTTTACCGCTGTAGAAGTCAACAGCAGTGAGATGCACTTCACTCTGAGGGCGAGTAGGTGCGGCGCACCTCCGATGCACTTGGATTTGGGGGCAGTCATCGCAATGGGATCGAGGCTTTAGCCGGTCTGCCGCCTGCGGGCACAATTCCCAAAAGTGAGATAACCCCTCCCGCGGCCCCTCCGTTTCTCTCTGCCCTTTTTGTGCTATAATGGGAGCGCAGGAGGGAGAGATATGCATAAGAAAGCCTATCTGACCCACCCGCTCCGTGATGGCGCGGTCCAGTGCCGGGTCTGTGAGCACTTTTGCGCCATCCACCCCGGCGAGATCGGCCGGTGTGGCGTGCGCCGCAATGAGGACGGAACGCTTTACCTCACTGTCTATGGCGAAGCGGTCGCCCTCAACCTCGACCCCGTGGAGAAAAAACCACTGTTCCATTTTCTCCCTGGCGGTCAGATTCTCTCTGTCGGTACCTATGGCTGCAACTTTCGCTGTCCTTTTTGCCAGAACTGGTCCATCTCCCAGCAGGGAGACCAGCCAGGCTACCAGGGCCACACGGCTATGCCAGAGATGCTGGTCGAGACCTGCCAGCGCTATGGCGCAGAGATGATCGCCTACACCTATAACGAGCCGACTGTCTTTTTCGAGTACACCTATGATACGGCCCAGCTCGCCCACGAGCGCGGCATTCGCAACGTCTATGTCTCCAATGGCTATATGTCGGAGGAGATGCTGGAGATGCTCGTGCCGTTCCTCGACGGCATCAACGTCGACCTGAAAGGCTTTACGGAAGCGTTCTACCGCGACCAGTGCCAGGCGCGGCTGGAGCCGGTCAAGCGGAACATCCGCACCATCGCCCAGGAAACTGATGTCGAGATCGAAGTGACCACTCTCCTCATCCCCGGCCTCAACGACTCGGAGGAGGAACTGCGGGCGATGGCGTCCTGGCTGGCCGAGGTCGACCACGAGATGCCGTGGCACATCTCTGCCTTCCACCCCGATTATCAGATGCGAGACCGCCCCCCCACGCCCCCCGCCTCTCTGGCGCGGGCCTATGAGCTGGGCAAGGAGGCCGGGTTGGACTATGTCTACGTTGGCAACGTGACGGACGTCGACCGCAGCTCGACCTTTTGCCCCGAATGTGGTGAACTACTCATCCGGCGCCGCTGGTACAGCGTGGACGAGCGCTGGGAGGAGCGCGGGGTCTGCCCCCGCTGCGGTCATCGCGTGCCCGGCGTCTGGTCGTGAGGAGCAGCAAGCAATCGCTTCAGGAGGTTGACATGTCTGTCAGACAACCCGTCGTCGCCGGTCAGTTCTACCCCGGTACCCGCGCCGGGTGTGTGCGCAAGATCGAGGCCTGCCTGCCCGCCCGACTGCCGGACGACCTGCCGGCCCGGATCGTCGCCGGCATCGTCCCCCACGCCGGCTGGGACTATTCCGGCCCCACCGCGGCCAAACTCTTCGGGGCCATCCGCTCCCAGTTCGCCCCCCAGACCTTTGTCCTCTTTAGCGCGATGCACCGCTGGGGAGCGACGAGGCCAGCGGTCTATGCCCGGGGAGCCTGGGCGACCCCGCTGGGGGAGGCACAGGTGGATGATGACTTGGCCCAGGCGGTCCTGGAGGAGGGGGCGGGCCTGCTGGTCGACGCGCCGGAGGCCCACGCGGGAGAGCACTCCGCCGAGGTGCAGATTCCTTTCATCCAGCACCTCTTTCCCGATGCTCGCATCCTCCCCATTCTCGTCCCACCCAGCGAGCAGGCCGTGGCGGCGGGGGAGGCGGTCGCGCGAGCGGTCGCCGATGCCAACCGGGAGATAGTGCTCGTCGGCTCCACCGACCTGACCCATTACGGGGTGCAATTCTATGGCTTTGCCCCGGCTGGGGTAGGGGAGCCGGCCCTGACCTGGGCTATGGCTAACGACCAGCGGGTCATCGACCTGATGCTGACGATGCAGGCGGAGGCGATCGTCCCCGAGGCCGAGGCGCACCACAACGCCTGCGGCGGAGGGGCCGCTGCTGCCACCGTCGCCGCCGCCCGTGCCCTGGGGGCGCAAAAGGGCGTTCTGCTGGAGCACACCACCAGTCATCACGTGATGGGCTTGGGACCGGCCGCCAACTTTGTCGGCTATGCGGCGGTGGCGTTCTGAGGCCAAGGAGGATGATATGACCCTCTCGTCAACAGACCGTGAGATCTTGCTCAAACTGGCCCGCGAGACTATCGCGCGGGTGCTGGCGGGAAACGAGCCCCCGCCGGTCGATTTGGACAGCCTGTCGGAGGAGTTGAGGCAGCCCGGCGCTTCTTTTGTCACCCTCACCAGCGGCGGCGTACTGCGCGGATGCATCGGCTCAATCGAACCACGCCAGCCGCTGGCCCTCGATGTGCGGGAGAATGCCCTGGGCGCTGCCTTCCGCGACCCCCGCTTTCGGCCTCTCAGCCGCGCCGAGCTGCCCCAGGTCCACATCGAGGTCTCGGTCCTCACCCGGCCCCAACCGTTCCCCTTTGCCAGCCCCGACGACCTGCTGACCAGGCTGCGCCCCAATGTCGACGGCGTGATCATCGAACGCGGTTGGCACCGCGCCACATTCCTGCCCCAGGTGTGGGAGAAACTGCCCGACCCGCGCGAGTTTCTGAGCCAACTCTGTCTCAAGGCCGGGCTGCCCCCCGATGATTACCGCCGACCAGGCTTGCAGGTCCTGACCTACCAGGTGGAAAAGTTCGAGGAGGAGAAATGACCAGGATCGCCCGTGTGCTACTGCTGCTGGTGCTGACGCTGGCGGCCTGCCGTCCACCCTCTCCCACCCCTGTTCCCCCCAGTCCCACTCCCACCCCCACCCCTATCATCCTCTCCCCTCCCCTCTTTGAGGATGACTTTAGCGATCCCGCCAGCGGGTGGGATACGCTCGACGACGCGGATGGCCGAATTGCCTACCAGGACGGCGCGCTGGTGGTGCGCAACGAGGGCCGGGGCACCACTCTCTTCACCGGACCGGGCCGCACGTTC
>JAOZPF010000121.1 GCA_029932895.1 Anaerolineae bacterium
CGTCAGAAAGAGAGTCTTGCGCCGATTCCAGGAGCAGCGGAAGCAACTCAGCGGTAGCGGTTCGTCGGCGGGAAACGGGACCAAGCGGTAGGCAACCCCCAGCTCTTGGAACCACGGCCTGAGGGTCTCGCTCAGATCGGGGAGGCCGGCTGCGGTGTTGACCACGTGCATGGCGATCACTTCGTAGGTGAATGGGACGCGCTCCCGATAGCGGATGAGCAGGTCGAGCAGCGCCAGGCTGTCTTTGCCGCCGGAGACGGCCACTGCTACCCGGTCGCCCTGAGCCAGCAACTCGAACTCTTTGCAGGCTCGGGCAAAGGGCTTGAGTAGAAACGCGGCGATGCGGTCGGGGTCGCTCATTCCCGCTTCATACTGGGTGGATTGCTATACCTCGCGGCCTTTGTACTGCCGCTGGTAGTAAGCCTGGTAATGCTCCCCGCTCTTGATGGGTCGCCACCACCACTCGTTCTCCACGTACCAACGGACGGTATGCTCGATGCCCTCCTGAAAGTTATGGGCCGGCTCCCAGCCGAGAGCGCGGATCTTGGATACGTCGAGGGCATAGCGGCGGTCGTGGCCGGGCCGGTCCTTCACCGGCTGGATGAGGGAGACAGGCTTGCCCAGGATGTCGAGGATGGCGTGGGCCATGTCGATGTTGCGGGTCTCTTCCCCGGTGCCAAGGTTGTAGACCTCGCCTACCTCTCCCTTGTGGAGAACGAGGTCGATGCCCTCACAATGGTCGAGCACATATTGATAATCCCGCATCTGAGTGCCGTCGCCATAGAGGGGCAGCGGCTGGTCGTCGATGGCGTTGGTCACGAACAGGGGGACCACTTTTTCGGGGTACTGGTAAGGGCCGATGTTGTTGGAGCCGCGGGTGATGGTCGCCGGGACGCCAAAGCTGGTGTAGTAGGCGATGCAGAGCATATCACCTCCGGCCTTGGAGGCCGAGTACGGACTGCGGGTGTGAAGGGGGTCGCTCTCTTTTGACCTCCCTTCCAGCACCTCGCCATAGACCTCGTCGGTGCTCACCTGGTGGTACCGCTCCAGGCCGAACTTTTTGGCGGCCTCTAGCAGCACGTGGGTGCCAAAGACATCGGTGCGGATGAACTCGTCCGGTTCCATCAGCGAGCGATCGACGTGGGTGGCGGCGGCAAAGTTGACGATGGTGTCGACCTGATGTTCTTGCACAGTCGTCTCCACCTTCCCGGCGTCGCAGATATCGCCCTGGACGAAAGCGTACCGCGCGCCGAAATCGCGGGCGACGTCCTTGAGATTCTCCAGGTTCCCGGCGTAGGTGAGTTTGTCATAGACCACGATGCGGTAATCCGGGTATTTTTGGAGCATGTAGCGGACAAAATTGGAGCCGATGAAACCGGCTCCTCCGGTGACCATCAGGTTACGCAAGGGTTTCCTCCTCTGACAAGTGATAAGCAGACATCGCAGGTTCTATGGTCCGTCGTAACGACTGACGCCGGCCCAGGTGCCCACCCAGACTGCGCCGTCGGGACCGGCCGCGACGCTGAAAACTCGGTTGTCCGCCAGGCCGTCGGCGGTGGTGTAGTTGGTCCAGGATTCGCCGTCAAAGCGGGCCAGCCCTGCGGTGGTCCCCACCCACAGCTCGCCGCGCGCGGTGGCGATTCCTCCCACCGAGTTGGATGGCAGGCCATCGCTGGTGGTGTAGGTGGTCCATTGCCGCCCATCGTAGCGGGCCAGGCCGCTGTCGGTGCCGAACCACAAAGCTCCCTCCGGCCCGACGCCGATGGCGTGAATGTGGTCATCGGGCAACCCCCCGCCGGTAGTGCCGGTGGTGTAGGCGCTCCAGGTCTCGCCGTCGTACCGGCTCACGCCGGACTGGGCGGTGCCGAACCACAGGCTGCCGTCGGGTCCTACCGCCACGGCGCGCACCGACCCGCCCACCAGCCCGTCGTCGGGGGTGTAGCCGACCCACATACCGTTGGCAGTGGGTTCTCCGGTGGGTAGGCGCAACATCACCCCCTGCTCAGTGCCGAACCAGACGGTGCCGTTCGGTCCCGCAGCGGCGGCATAGACCTGGTTGCTGGTGGCGGGGCTGATGTCGGGCAGGTAGGTGGTCCAGCTCTCCCCATCGTACTGGCTCACGCCTCCCCATGTGCCAGCCCACAGGGTGCCGGAAGGGCCAACGGCCAAGCTGTAGACCCGGTCGTCGGCCAGCCCGCCTTCGGTGGAGGCGACGGTGAAAGAGGTCCAGTCATTGGTATCCCACTGGCTGACACCGTTCCAGGTGCCGACCCAGACCTCTCCCTGGGGGTCGACCAGGAGGCTCCAGGCCACGTTGAAGGCCGGGCCGCCTTCGGTGACGTGTGCTGTCCAGTTCTCCCCGTCGAAGCGGGCCAGGCCGCCGTTGGTTGCCAGCCACACATCGCCACCGGGAGCGATGGCGATCCCTCCGACCGCATTGCTGGGCAACCCTGTGTCGGTGGTGTAGACGATCCAGTTTGTCCCATCCCAGTGGTTGACACCTCCTCGGCTGGTGCCAGCCCACACATCCCCTTCCGGTCCCACAGCTAGGGACCAGACGAGGTCGTATGATAGCCCTTCCTGGGCCGTGGTGGTGGTCCAGTTCTCGCCGTCGAAATGAGCCAACCCGCCCTCGGTGCCGGCCCACACGTCCCCCTCCGGCCCCACGGCCAGAGCGTAGACGTGGTTATCGGGGAGCGGGCCACCGGAGGCGATCGCCGTGTAGACCGTCCATTCCCCTTGATCCAGGTGTGCCAGCCCCCCGTAGGTGCCCAGCCACACACTGCCGTCCGGGGCGATGCTGACGGCACCCGTCGCGTCGTGGGGCAGGTCGCTGTTGGCAGTGGTGTAGGTCGTCCAGGTCGTTCCGTCCCAGTGGCCCACGCCGCCGCTGGTACCGACCCAGAGGCTGCCATCCGCCTCGATGGCGATATCCAAGACGGCCTCGCCAGCCAGTTCGTCGCCGGGCATGTAGGTGGTCCATTCATCGTCGGCAGGGGCAAAGCGGCTCAGCCCCGTGGCGGTGCCGAACCAGACCGCGCCGTCGGGCGCGACCGCCACCGCCCAAACATCGTTGCCCGCCAGGCCGTCGTCCACGGTGTACTGTGTGTAGGTAGAGCCGGTCGGGTCCCAGCGCACCGCGCCGCCAGAGCCCACTGCCCAGATGTTTCCCTCCTGGTCAAGGGCGAGGTCGCGCAGCATGTTGGCGTTGGCGAAAGAGGTCCAGCCAGGGTGAGGGCCGCTGGGTGTTCCTGGAGGCAGCGCGGCGGGAGTGTTCCCTCCAGGCTGGCAGGCGACCAGCGCCATCGCGCCTAGTAGAAGCAGGCTGACGATGCGGCTAATGGTCCTGGGCATTTGGTTCTCCTTGGGCGGCTGGCCTCTGTGCGGTCGTGCACAGTGCGCTGGCGATGCGGGCGGCGATGCGACTGTTGTTCAGGAGCAGGGCCTGGTTGGCTGCCAGAGATCGTCCGCCTGTTTGTGTGGAGAGGCGGGCGAGGAGGAAGGGGGTTAGCTCCTTGCCGCCGATCCCCTGCGCCTCCGCCGCGGCGACGGCGGCCTCGATCTCGGCATTGGCCTCATCCCAATCCAGCGCCGCCTCCGCCGGAATTGGCGCGCAGACCAGGACGGCGGCGGAGAGGCCCAGCGCATCGCGGGCCTGCGCGATCGCGGCTACCTCGTCAGGTGTGTCGGCGCGGGCTGGCACAGGCAGGCCGGAGGAAGGGCTGGTGAAGGCGGGGAAGGTATCAGTTCCGTATCCCACCACCTCCACTCCCAGCGTCTCCAGCCTCTCCAACGTGCGCTCCAGGTCTAGGATAGCCTTGGCTCCGGCGCAGACGACAGTGATGGGTGTGGTCGAGAGAGCGGGCAGGTCGGCGGAGACATCTTCGGGGTGTCCGCGGTGGATGCCGCCGATGCCGCCGGTGGCAAAGACAGAGATGCCGGCCTGGTGGGCCAGGAACGATGTGGCGGCAACGGTGGTGCCTCCGCTGCGGCCGTGGGCCAGCGCGGCGGGCAGGTCGCGCAGGCTCACCTTGAGTGGGGCGGTTTCGTGGGCCAGCCGTTCCAGTTCCGGGGGAGTTAGTCCCACATGGATGGTGCCTTCCAGCACTCCGATGGTGGCTGGTAGAGCGCCTTCCTCCCGCACCACCTCCTCCATCTTTCGAGCGACCTCCAGGTTGAGCGGGGTGGGGAGGCCGTGGGTGATGAGGGCGGATTCCAGGGCGACCACGGGCGCGCCGTCACGGAGCGCCTGCAAGATAGGGGGGGCAAGAGTGAATAGCGGTTTCAAATCGGTTCCTTTCTCTCGCTCTGCGTATCAGCTTGTGGCTTGTGCCAGAAGCTCGGTAGCCAATCGGGCGTACACTTCCGCCGCGGTCCAGACATCCTCCACGCGGACCGACTCGTTGGCAGCGTGGGCGAGGTCGGGGTTGCCGGGCCCAAAGCCCACGGTGGGGATGCCGGCGACGCCGGCGGTGTAAGTGCCCTCGGTGGAAAAGTCCCAGTGTCCCACATGGGCTCGGTGGCCTGTCTGCGCCCTGACTGCCCGTGCCAGCGTTGTGACCAGGGGGTGATCCTCCTCGATCACCCAGGGGGGATAAAACCCTGTGGCGTGGCAGGGGTAGCCGGTGTAGCTGGTGGCGGCGATCTCGGTCACCTGTACGTCGGCACGGACATCTTCGCGGGCGATGATGCGCTGCACCTCGGCCAGAGCCATCGCCTTGGTCTCGCCCAACGTCAGCCGTCGGTCGATGATGATCTCGCAGCGGTCCGGCACGGCGTTGCGGCTGGAGGCGCTGCTCTGAATGTCGGTCACAGCCAGACTGCCCGGCCCCAGGAATGGGTCCGTTGGCAGTTGCCCAGCCAGCAATTCCAGCCCAAAGATCAGGCGGGCGGCGGTGTAGATGGCGTTCTCGCCCAGTGCGGGTTGGGAAGCGTGAGCGGAGCGGCCGTGGGTGGTCACCTGTAGCTCGACCCGGCCCCGCTGCCCGCGGGCGATCCGCAGGTTCGATGGCTCGGTGATCACAACCCAATCCGGTCTCACCCCCTCCTCTTCGATCAGCACCCGGCTGGACAGCCCTTCGGACGGCTCTTCCTGCACCACGCAGGCCACGACGACCTGGCCGTTTTCCAGCTTCTCCTGGCCGAGCAGAGCGGCGCCATAGATCATTGCTGCCAGCCCGCCCTTCATATCGCAGGCCCCCAGCCCGTAGAGCTGCCCCCCCACTATGTCGGCTCCAAAGGGGTCATAGCTCCAGGCCGTGGCGTCGCTCACTGCCACGGTGTCCATATGGCCGTTGAGCATCAGAAGCGGGCCGCTGTCACCGCCAACGTAGCCGATCACGTTCCCGATTCGATCCACGCGCACGTGACGGAACCCTAGCCGCTTCATCTCGGCCATGATGCGCTCCGCCAAAGGCCCTTCCTGCGTGGAGGGGCTGGGGGTGCGGACCAGCTCTTGCAGGAAAGTTACCAGCTCTGCCCGTTCCTTGTTGCCGAGTCGAAACTTGGTCATATTCACCTCGTGCGGCTTGCTAATACGCGCCCTCTCCGAACAGCACCTTGGGGATCGTGCGCAGCAGGATTCTGACGTCGAGCCAGGGCGACCAGTTCTCAATGTAGTAGATGTCGATCAGCACCCCCTCGTCGAAGGAGAGGTGGCTGCGACCGCTGACCTGCCACAGCCCGGTCATCCCCGGGGGGGCTTCCAGCCGTTTCTTGTGCCATTCCTGGTACCGCTCTACCTCCTCTGGCAGGGGAGGGCGTGGTCCGACCAGGCTCATCTCTCCGCGCAGGACGTTTATCAGTTGGGGCAGCTCGTCCAGGCTGGTGTGCCGCAGGAAGCGTCCCACGCGGGTCAGGCGGGGGTCGTCCCGAATCTTGAAGAGCGGACCGTCGGCCTCGTTCCGTTCGATCAGCGTCTCTTTTTCTGCCTCGGCCCCCTCGCGCATCGAGCGGAACTTGAACATCTGGAAGGTGCGCCCCTCGAATCCCACGCGGGTCTGGCGGAAGACGATCGGGCCGGGGCTATCGCACCGGATCGCCACGCCGATGAGGAGAAAGATGGGCATGCCGATGGTGAGCCCCAGCACTGCTCCGACCACATCCATAGCTCGCTTGACCAGCAAGGCGGAGCGGCTGATCGAGACCTCCTGGACGCCGATCAAGGGGACCCCACCCAGGTTTTCCATATCCATCTGGCTCAGGCTCATTTGGAACAGATCGGGGACGATCCAGGCCCGTATGTTCCGCCGCTCGCACTCGCGGACGATGCGCATGATCTTGCGGTGGTACATCCAGGGCAGAGTGATGATCACCTCATCGGCCTGTTCTCGGTCGATGGCGGCGGGCAGGTTTTCCAGGGAACCGAGGGCCTTGAAGGGGCCGATGTCGGTGTTACCCTTTTCCGGGTTGTCGTCCACGAAACCGATGACGCGGTAGCCCAGTTCCGGTTGCGCCACCACGGTGCGCATCACCGTCCGCCCAACCTCGCCAGCGCCGACGATGATGGCTTGGATGACCCCAATCCCGCGAGCGCGCAAGCGGGCCGTGACCCCGCTTTCTATAGCGCGCACAACGGCCATGAGTAGGGCGGTGAGAATGCCGGCCTCGGCCAGCATGACGCGGGAATAGAGGAGGGGGCGGAGGACAAAGGTGATGGCCAGCATCAGCACGGTGACTTTGGCGGTGGCGTTGACGACGATGGACATCTGCTCCACCCAGGAGCCTCGCCACTGGTGGTAGAGGCCGTCCAGGGCGAGGACGATGGGCAGGAGGATGATGTAGAGAGCGAGGAAGGGGAGGTAGACGGAGAGGGGGGCATCATAGACGATGTCACGGAACCACCGCAGCTCATACCGCACCCAGTAGCTGGCGATAAACCCGGCGGCGATGGTGGCGACGTCGATAGCGATGACCCATTTAGGTGCGTGTTGGTTGCTCTTTTTCATACCGGTCTGCTCCCCGCCAGTGCTCGTTGATAGACGGAGACGGTAGCGGCTGCCGTACGCCGCCAGGTAAAGCGGGCTGCGTTCTCCTGTCCGCGGAGGCCAAGCCGTTGTCGCAGTTCGTCATCGCTCAAAAGCCGGCGCAACCCATCGGCCAACTCATCCACGTCCTCGGGGTCAGCCAGCAGCGCCCCCTCGCCAGCCACTTCTGGCAAAGAGGAGCGGTTGGAGGTCAGCACTGGTGTGCCGCAGGCCTGGGCCTCGAGGATGGGCATGCCGAATCCCTCGTACAGGGAGGGGAGGACGAAAGCGGTCGCCGCATTGTACCAGAGGGGCAGTTCCTTGCCGGGTACATAGCCAGGGAAAAGGACCGCGTCTTGCAGCCCCAGCTCTCTCACGCGGGCGAAAACCGGCTCGTCGTACCAGCCGCGCCCTCCAGCCAGGATGAGCTTGACGTCGCGTCGGCGCAGGCGGGAGAAGGATTCCACCAGCCGGACCAGGTTCTTACGTGGCTCCAGGGTGCCCAGGTAGAGCAAGAACCGCTGTGGGAGCCCTTTGCGGGCGCGAAATGACTCGACTTTATCCCGCGGCAATGGCTTGAAAACCGGATCCACTCCGTGGTGGACGATGTCGATTTTATCCCGTCTCACCCCCAAGAGCCGCGCTGTTTCGTCAGCGGCATGGGTGGAGACGGCGATGACCCGCCTGGCCTTGTGCGCGGAGGCGCGGGTAAGGACGGTCAGGTACAGCCTGTTGGCCGGACGGAAGAGGTGGGGGAAGCGGACAAAGCTCAGGTCGTGGATGGTGATCACGAGAGGGCGCGCGGTCAATAACGGGCCGACAAAGACGGGCCCGTGCACCAGTTCCGCTTTGGTCTGGTGTAATGCCCACGGTTGTGCCAGTTGCTCCCACATCACGCGCACCAGCGGTCTCTCGGTGGGCCAGCGGCTGCGACGGAGCTGGATGCTTGTGTTGGGTGATGCGCTCGTTGGCCCCAGGAACGCCGTTACCCGACAGCCCGCCTCCGGCAGACTGGTCAGCAGGTGGTAGATGTAGCGGTGAACCCCGGCGCTGCGGTAGGACGCAGTGCTGGAGAGCAGGTGGGCGTTCATGGCGACGTGTACGGTCTGTCCGACAGGACGATCCATCGGGGGTGATTATACCATCTTCGTTGAGGATGACCAGTTGAGATTTGGCCGCCCCCTACTGGGAACGAGCGGGAGAGGAAGGGGTGGCGGCGTGCCGCGCCCATATCGCGTAGGCCGCCAGCAAGGCGGCGGCCGCCTGGAGTCCGCAGAGCCAGCCCAGCCAGTCGCTGGGCCCACTGCTCGCTTCTACGGACGGCGGGGGCGGCAGCGGTGTCCAGGTGGGAGGGGGAGCGGGGGAGGGGAGGGACGGTTGGTTGAGCGTGAGGGTAGGCTGAGTCGGCGGCTGACCGGGGGCAGGAGGGGCGGAAGACGAGGTAGGCGTGGGCGACGGGGGAGAAGCGGAGGGGAGGGGG
>JAOZPF010000122.1 GCA_029932895.1 Anaerolineae bacterium
CGAGGGAGGCCACACATCGGCGTAGAACTGGATGGAGACAGGTCGGGAGCGTCCCGGCCTGTCTCCGCGTCGGCGGCCTCTCTGGTACCTCGCGCGCCAGAGATAACGGTCAGCCTCTCGTCAGCTTCCGTGGCTTGATTAGCCGGTAATTCTGTGCTAAACTGGGGAATGTCCTGAACCAGCGCGAAGGGAGGAGCGGCAATGGCTTTGCTGGCAAAGATGCGGTCCTGGTTCGAGCGGGTCAAACCACTGGAACCGGGGATTCACCACTATCAGACCCCACCCGATGCGACGCAACAGTACCGCTTGCACCTGCGGGTGGAGCCGGACGGGCGTGGCTTGCTCATCATCAACGCGGCGACCGTGCTGCACTTGAACCAGACGGCTACCGAGTATGCCCGCCTGCTGATCGCGGGAGCCGACGAGAAGGAGGCCGCGCGCGTGATGGCCCGGCGGTACCGTGTCGGCCGCGCTCAGGCGGCGGAGGACTTTGCTCACATCCGCGACCGCGTTCACACCCTGGCGACATCTACAGACCTCGATCCGGTGACCTACCTGGATATGGAGCGAGCGGAGCCATTCTCGGCGGAGACGTCGGCTCCCTATCGAGTGGACCTGGCACTCACCTACCGCGTGGACGAAGCGGGGAGTCTCGACCCCGAGGCCAGGCGGCGGGTGGACCGCGAGTTGACGACCGCAGAATGGCAACAGGCCCTGCAGCGGCTGTGGGACGTTGGTGTGCCCCACGTCTGTTTCACCGGGGGCGAGCCGCTACTGCGGGAGGATTTGGCGACGCTGGTGCAGACAGGTGAGGAGTTGGGTATGGTCACCGGCCTCCTGACCGACGGACGGCGATTGCGGGATGAGGAGGTGCTGGACCGGCTGTTGCTGGCGGGCCTGGACCATCTTCAGATTACTCTCGTCTCGCACCGACCGGAACTGCATGACCGCGCCGTGGGACGAGAGGGGGCCTGGCAGGAGACGGACGCCGGGCTGCGCAACGCGCTCGCCGGCGACATCTATGTTGTGGTCCACATCGTTGTCCTGGCGGAAAACGAGGATTCGGTGACCGAGACGGTGGCCTATCTAGCCGACCTGGGGGTGGGGGCCGTGGCCCTGAGCAGCCCGCTGCGAACTGTTCCCGCGTCGGAGCAGGAGCGGTTGCTCTCTGCGTTGGCCGAGGCTGAGGAGGCGGCCCATCAGCTGGGCCTGACCGTCATCTGGGACCTGGCTGCCCCCTATTCCCCTGTCAACCCGATAGGGATGGAGGATCGTCCGGCGCCAGAGCGAGTGGTCCGCCAGTATCTCTACGTCGAGCCGGATGGGGACGTGCTCCCGGCCCAGGGGTATGATGTGGTGTTGGGCAACCTCCTGCGGGACCCGTGGGAGACAATTTGGGCGGCTGGGTAGTGGAGTGGGACGATTGGTTCAGCGTGCAGGCGGGGTGGACGCGGGCGACGCGAAGGTGGCTCTACGAGGAGGTCGGCCTGCCCCGTGCGACGGCGGTCCTGGAGGTGGGTTGTGGGACCGGGGTGATCGCCGCCGAGCTGGCCCGGTTCGGCCCTGGTCGCGTGGTGGGGCTGGACCTGGACGCGGAGATGCTGCTCGTTGCGCGTACCCGCTCCCTGACCTGCGTGCACGGGGACGCTCACGCGCTCCCGTTCCCAGCGGGGACGTTTGATGGAGTGATCTGCCATTACCTGCTCCTGTGGCTGGCTGACCCCGCCTGGGGGGTGCGGGAGATGGCGCGGGTGACGCGGCCTGGCGGGTGGGTCATCGCCTGTGCCGAACCGGACTATGGGGGGCGGGTGGATTACCCTCCGCCGCTGTCCCGCCTGGGCCGGCTCCAAGCCGAATCGCTGCGGCACCAGGGGGCCGACCCCGAGGTCGGACGGCGACTGGGGGAGTTGTTCGTGGGGGCGGGGTTGCGGACTGTGATGGGCGTGGTGCCGGGGCGATGGACACTCCCCGCCGGCCCCGATAGCGGATTCGAGGCGGAGTGGGCAATGCGGAGGCACGACTTGGCTGGTGCGCTCTCACCTGAGGAACTGGACCGTTTGCAGGATGCGGACCGCCGGGCGCTAGAGGTTGGCAACCGCGTTCTCTTTGTCCCGACGTTCTATGCACTGGGGAAAAAACCGGAGGAGGTGGCACTGTGAATCAGGATCAACCGTATGAGCAGTACCTCAAGGTGCTCTCGGTCTTTCACTATGTCGTTGGGGGCATCGCTGGCCTCTTTGCCTGTTTCCCGATCTTTCACCTGCTGCTTGGTCTCTCGATGCTCGTGATGAGTCTTGTCCCCGGTACTGAACTCTCGTCGGATGCCCCGTTCTCTTTCTTGCCCTTTGCTGTGGTGGGGTTGATGTTTGTGATGATCCCGACGGTCATCATACTGCTTGGCTGGGCGTTTGCGGCAAGTGAGGTCATCGCCGGGGTCTATCTGAACAAGCGGCGGCGGTACATGTTCTGCCTGGTGATGGCTGGGGTCGAATGCATGTTCATGCCGTTCGGGACGGTGTTGGGGGTATTCACGATCATCACATTGCTACAGCCCACGGTCAAAGAGATGTTCCAAGAGCCAGTGTAGCCGCAGAGAAAGGAGTCGTAATGTCGGAAGGGAAACTCGTCAACCGCACGCTTGTCACCATCCTCGCTGTCGTCGGCTTGATCGTCGCCTGCATCTGCATTCTGTTCGGGGTGCTCTTTATGTGGGCCGCTTTCAGCCCGGAGTACGGGCGGGGGACCTCTGATCTCACTATCGGGATCGTCACCGTCAGCATCGGCCTGGTCATCGTCGCCCTTGCCGTCGCCGCTCTTGTCGTTGTCCAGATTCGCAAGCGCAAGGAAGCCCAGGCACAGACGATTGTACAAAAGATCGATCTCAGCGGCGACATCGCGCTGGACAAGCTCAAGTGCAAGGTGTGTGGCGCCGAACTGGATAAGGATAGCATCGCGGTCAAAGAGGGGGCGGTCTTTGTCTCCTGTCCCTTTTGCGGTTCCACGTACCAGATTGTGGAAGAACCCAAGTGGTGAGTTCCGCACGGCCTCGAAGGAGGGGATCGATGCGTTGGAAACAGTTCTTGGTGTTGTCTGTCTTGCTGGCTGGTCTTTTGGTCCTGCTGCGTCCACCCATCGCCATCTATGCTGATGATTATTCCTTCTCCCTCGACCAAGAGTATGTGGAGGTATGGATCAACCAGGATGGGTCCGTCAGCCTGGAGTACTGGCTCACCTTCACCTGCGACCAGGGAGCACACGCTATCGATGTGGTGGACCTTGGTCTGCCCAACAGCTATTTTGTCCTGTCGGACATTCACGGCGACGTGAACGGTATCCCGATCGATCGCGTCGATTCCGACTACCAGGGTGAGGGGACCGGGGCGGCGGTCTGGTTGGGGAGCGGGACGATCTATCCCGGTCATAGCGGCACGGTGCATGTGGTGGTGAACCGGGTAGAGCGGATGGTGTATGAGGACAGCGATGATCCCGAGTACGCCAGCACCGAGTTTTCCCCTGTTTGGTTTGGCAGTGCCTATGTCCACGGCACCACCGAGATGACCGTTCGTTTCCACCTGCCGCCGGGGGTGCAGCCGGAGGAGCCGCGCTGGCATTCCAGCCCTTCCGGCTGGCCTTATGACCGGCCAAGCGCATCGCTGGATGACCAAGGGCGCGTGATGTATGCCTGGTGGAACCAGGCCGCGGAGCCGGACCGGACGTATGTCTTTGGCGCATCCTTCCCTCGCCGGGTCGTCGACGCGAGCGCTATCCAGCAGCCACCATCCTTTATCGACAAGTTCTTTGCCGCCATCGCCTCCTTTTTCAGTCTCGTCGTTTCGGTGCTGTGTAACCCTGGGTTCTACGTTGTCGCCTTTTTCATCGTCGCCGCGATCGTGGGCAAGGTGAACCAACGGCGGCGCAAGATGCAGTACCTGCCGCCACGGCTCAAGGTCGAAGGGGTGGGGATCAAGCGCGGCCTGACGGCGGTTGAGGCAGCGATCCTCCTCGAAACCCCGCTGAACAAGGTGCTGACGATGATCCTCTTTGGCCTGCTCAAAAAGGGTGCTGTGACGGTTCTGGACGACGACCCACTGCGGGCCAAACCGAACGATCCGCTGCCAGAGGATCTGCGCCCGTACGAAAAGGATTTCATCGCGGCACTGACGAAAAAGGGGACGTTGAGCGAGAAAAGACTGCGCAGCGCGATGGTCGCCTTGATCAAGGCGGTCAATGAGAAGATGAAGGGCTTTAGCCGTAAAGAGACCGTAGCGTACTACAAGGACATCGTCCGCCGGGCCTGGCAACAGGTGGAATCCTCCGAGACGCCAGAAGTGCGGAGCAAGCGCTTTGATGAGGCTCTGGAATGGACGATGTTGGACGACGACTTTGAGGAGCGGACGCAGCGAACTTTTCGCACGGGCCCGGTTTTCGTGCCGATGTGGTGGGGGTACTATCGTCCGTGGGGAGTCGCCACCGGGTCCACCGGGACGGCCGGGCCACGCCCGGCTGCGGCCCCGGGGATCTCTATGCCCACTCAGTTACCGGCCCTGCCGGGGGCGGACTTTGCCGCCCGGATCGTGCGCGGGGTGGAGGGGACAGCGGGTCGCATCGTGCGCAGCGTGAGCGATTTCAGCGGTGGGGTGGCACAGGTGACCAACCCGCCGCCTAAACCTTCCTCCAGCGGGAGGAGTTATGGCGGTGGCGGGAGTAGCTGTGCCTGTGCCTGCGCCTGCGCTGGGTGCGCCTGTGCCTGCGCTGGGGGAGGGCGGTAAGAGCCGTGTCCTTTTTTGCGCGCCTGCGCCGATCTGTACAGCGTCCGCGTCCATTGCCGCCGGGACTGCATGCCTACGAGCGACGGGATGATGGTGGGGGCCGGGTGCGGGTCCACCTGCGGGTGGAACCGGACGGACGGGGGCTTTTGGTCATCAACGCCGCGCGGTTGCTCTACCTGAACCAGACCGGGGCCGAGTATGCCCGCTTGGTGTTGGAGGAGGTCCCAGAGGAGGAGGCGGTGCGGACGATCCGCCGTCGCTACCGGGTGGACGGCGTGGCGGCCCGGGCTGATTACCGCCGTATGCGGGAGCAACTGGAAGCTCTCATCCACGGCGATGATGAGGGGTGCCCCGTCATCGGCCTCGACCTGGAGCGGGTGGATCCCTTTTCGGTGGTCCTCACCGCTCCTTACCGGATGGACCTGGCGCTGACCTATCGCTGCAACAACAACTGTCCGCATTGCTATGTCGCCCGCCCGCCTGATTATCCCGAGATGGACACGGCGACCTGGAAGCGGGTGTTGGATAGGCTGTGGGACATTGGCATCCCCTACGTCGCCTTTACCGGTGGTGAGGCGACGGTGCGGGATGACCTGGTCGAGCTGGTGGCCTATGCCGAGGCCAAGGGGTTGGTGACGGGGCTGTTGACCAACGGCCGCCGCTTGCACGACGAGTCCTTCCTGCAGGCGTTGCTCGAAGCGGGGCTGGACCACGCCCAGATCACGCTTGAATCGCACGATGAGCGGGTTCACGACGAGATGGTGGCGGCCCCCGGTGCTTGGCAGGAGACGGTGCAGGGCATCCGCAACGCAGTGGCGGCTGGGTTGTATGTCACCACCAACACAACCATCACGCGCCAGAACGTCCATACATTGGAGGAGACAGTTGGCTTTGTCGCTTCGCTGGGCGTGCCTACTTTTGCCTGTAACAGCCTGATCTATTCTGGACGTGGGGAGACGGTGGGGACGGGCTTCCGCGAGGGCGAGCTGGAGCCAATCCTGGTGCGGGTGCGGGAGGCTGTTGCCCGGCACGGCTTGCGTCTCGTCTGGTATACCCCCACCCAGTATTGTGCCTTTTCCCCGTTGCAGATGGAGTTGGGGGTCAAGGCCTGCACGGCGGCGCTGTACAATATGTGCGTCGAGCCGGACGGAGCGGTGATTCCCTGCCAGAGTTTCTACCAACCTCTGGGGAACATCCTGCGCGACCCGTGGGAGACGATCTGGGATCACGACCTGGCCCGGTGGCTGAGGGAACGAAAGTACGTGCCGGACAAGTGTCACGGTTGCCCCGAACTACCCCTCTGCGGCGGGGGGTGTCCACTCTACCTGGTACATCAGCAACCAGAGCCTGGTCAGTCCAACGCCAGTCATCCCGTGCCCGACTTTCTGCTCCGCCCGGTGACGACGGACTCGGAGGGGACCGTTTGACGACTGGGTTGATCTTTGATGTCAAAAAGTTTTCCATCCACGACGGGCCGGGCATCCGCACCACGCTCTTTTTCAAGGGCTGCCCGCTGCATTGCCTCTGGTGCCATAACCCCGAGAGCCAGGCTGACCAGCCGGAGTTGATGTTCCGCGCCAACCGCTGCATTGGGTGTGGGGCCTGTGTGCCGGCCTGTCCCCAGAATGCGATCACGCTGGTGGGCGGCGTCTCGGTCACCGAACGGGCGTTGTGTGTGGCCTGTGGGACCTGTGCCGAGGTCTGTTACACCGAGGCGCGGGAGATTGTGGGCCGCGAGGTGTCGGTGGAGGAGATGATGACCGAGATCGAGCGGGACATTCCCTTTTACGACGAGTCGGGTGGGGGAGTGACCTTTTCTGGCGGCGAGCCACTGCTGCAGCTGGCCTTTCTGCTCGAGTTGCTGCGGGCGTGCGAGGCGCGGGGAATCCACACCGCGCTTGACACCTGCGGTTATGTCCCCTGGGAGAGCCTGGACAGTGTTCGGGAGAAGGTCGATCTGTTCTTGTATGACCTCAAGTTGTTGGATGACGAGCGTCACCGGGAGACCACTGGCGTCTCCAATAAACTGATTTTGGACAACTTGCGGGCGCTTTCGGAGCGGGGGGAGCGGATTATTCTTCGCGTAGTCATTATACCCGGAGTCAACGATGACGAGGAGCACATCCGCCGCCTCGCTGCGTTCGCGACTGCTCTGCCTCGCCTGGAGCGGGTGGATGTGCTGCCGTACCACCGCGCCGGCGTTGACAAGTATAGCCGCCTGGGCAGGCCATACGAACTGCCCGGTCTCTTGCCCCCCTCCGCTCGGCGGGTAGAGGAGATCGTGGCCCTCTTGCGCGAATTCGGCCTGGGGGTTGGAATTGGTGGCTAGTGATTCGAGGGGGAGGTCGAGTGATATGGCGATGACAGAGAGGGTGGCCCGTCTGCGACAACAGAGCTTGGACGCAGTGCCGACGATCTCGTCCGAACGGGCCGAGTTGCTCACGTCGTTCTACCAGCAGCATCAGGAACTGACCTCTGTGCCGGTGCAACGGGCTTTGGCCTTTCGGTACCTGATGGAGCACAAAACGGTCACTATCGGCGTGGGGGAGTTGATCGTGGGCGAAAAAGGTCCCGCGCCCAAGGCTACGCCCACTTACCCGGAGCTGTGCTGCCACACGCTGGAAGACTTGGAGATTCTGAACTCGCGGCCCAAGATCGCGTTTGTCGTCCCGCCGGAGGTGCGGCAGGTCTATGAGGAAAAGATCATTCCTTTCTGGAAGGGCAGGTCGATGCGCGACCTGATCTTTCGCGAGATGACCGCGGAATGGAAGGCGGCCTACGAGGCGGGGGTCTTTACCGAGTTCATGGAGCAGCGTTCCCCCGGTCACACGGTACTTGATGACAAGATCTATCGCCGCGGGTTGCTCGATTTCAAGGCCGACATCCGTCGCAGCCTGGAGGGGCTTGATTTCTTGAACGATCCCGACGCTACCGCCAAGCGGGAGCAGTTGCGGGCGATGGATATCTGCGCCGACGGGCTTATCCGCTATGCCGAGCGACACGCGGAAAAGGCGCGCGAGTTAGCCGCTCAAGAGAGCGATCCCCAGCGCAAGCGGGAACTGGAGCGCATCGCCGCGGTCTGTTCCCACGTGCCAGCCCACGCCCCCCGCGACTTTTGGGAGGCGCTACAGTCATACTGGTTCGTCCACCTTGGTGTGACGACAGAGCTGAACCCCTGGGATGCCTTCAACCCTGGTCATCTGGACCAGCACCTGCGGCCGTTTTATGAGCAGGGTCTCGCGGACGGGTCCCTCACCAGGGAACAGGCCGAGGAGCTGCTCCAGTGTCTGTGGGTCAAGTTCAACAACCAGCCGGCCCCGCCCAAGGTGGGCGTCACGGCGGCGGAGAGCTCTACCTACACCGACTTTGCCCAGATCAATACCGGTGGCGTCAGGCCGGATGGCTCCGACGGCGTCAGCGAGGTGACCTATCTAATCCTTGACGTGATTGAGGAGATGCGGCTTTTGCAGCCCAGTTCCTCCGTCCAGGTCAGTAAAAAGAACCCCGATCGCTTTGTCAAGCGGGCGGCGCGGATCATCCGCACCGGCTTTGGACAACCCTCGGTTTTCAACTCTGACCTCATCGTCCAGGAGCTGATCCGCCAGGGCAAGTCGGTGGTCGACGCT
>JAOZPF010000123.1 GCA_029932895.1 Anaerolineae bacterium
CGCTCCGGGGCAACCAGCTCATCAGCAACACCGCCATGGCCGGCGGCGGGGTGGCTGTTTACACAGCCACCGGTGTCATCACCCACTACCAGGTCGTCAGCAACCTGGCCCTGTGGGGAGGCGGGATGTATCTGTGGGGCACGGCTCAACCCACGCTGGACAGCAACGTGGTGCTGAGCAACACGGCCCGGGGATTCTTGGCCTCCGGAGGCGGTCTGCTGGTCGCCGTGGACCCCGGCACCATCCTCACCCTGACCAATCACATCATCGCCCGCAACGCGGCTGGCAGCGGTGGGCCGGGCGGCGGCATCTACTGCTATCAGGGCGACTGTGTGCTGCTCAACAACACCATCGTGGACAACGACCGCGGCGACAACGACGAGGGCGTTGTCCTGGGCAACTCCGGTTATACCGGCATATACATGCTGGTCAATAACATCATCGTCGGGCACAGCACGGGCGTCTGGTTGGTCAACGGAGTGGCCCGGCTGGACCACAACGACTATTATGACAACGCCACCCCCGTCAGTGGCACCACTTGGGGAACGCACCACCGCACCGACGCCCCACAGTTCGAGGACCGAGCGGGGATGGACTATCACCTGGCGCTCGTCTCCCCACTGGTGGACCAGGCCGATGGCAGTAGCGCGCCGGGCCATGATTATGAGGGCGACCCGCGTCCGCACGGCGGCGGCGTTGATATCGGCGCCGACGAGGCTTACCCGGCCGCGGTGTATGTCAGCGCCAACATCGGCAACGACCTGACCGGCAACGGCACGATGACCACGCCGTTCGCCAGCGTGACCAAGGGGCTGGCCGAGGTGCGCACCGGCGGCACGGTCTATGTGGCGCGCGGGCAGTACAACGAGCTCATCACCGTCACCCGCAGCGTGGGCCTGCTAGGCGGCTACGACGAGACCGATTGGAGCCGGGACATCGCCGCCAATACCACCACGCTAGATGGACAGGGAATGGGCACAGTGGTCGTCATCAACGGTCCAGATGCCCAGGTGACGGTCGAGGGCTTTACCATCACCGGCGGCGAGGCCAGTCAGCACGGCTTGGGCGGCGGCTTGTTCGCCACCGCCGCCATGGCGGTGACGGTGCGCTACAACACCATCCACGGCAACCACGCCCAGAGCGGCGGCGGGGGGCTGTTCATTGACGAGGGAACGGAGAGCCTGATCGAAGCCAACCGCATCTATGACAATGTGTCCGCGGGTGTGTTCCCACCCTTGAGCGCAACCGGCATCCAAAACCCGTTGCAAGGACCAGAGCCGGGCGGCGGCATGCTGGTGGGCAACCCGGCCTACATCGTCAACAACCTGGTCTATAGCAATACCGCCGGGGCCGGCGGCGACGGCGTGGGCCTCTTTGCCTTCGGTAAGGACACCATCCAGTTCTTGCACAACACTGTGGTCGACAACGGCGGCACCGGAGGGATCGGCATCCAGGTCGCTGGCACGGCGGTCGAGATGTACAACAACCTCATCGTCGGGCACGGCACCGCCATCAGCGGCATGCAGGCCACGTGGGACTATGACGGGTTTTACGACAACTCGGCCAACTATGCCGCCGGCATGAGCGCGGGGCCGCACGACATTAGCGGCGATCCGTTTTTCGCCGACCGCGCCGGTCACGACTATCACATCGGCCCGGGTATGGCCGGGGCTGGTCGGGGACGTGACGTCGGCGTGACAGTGGACATAGACGGTGCGATGCGCCCAGCCCCGGCGGGCACTGCTCCCGACCTGGGAGCCTACGAGGTCCTGCAGCGGCGGGTTTACCTGCCGTTGGCGCTGAGAAGCTGGTGACCGCTCGACCGTACCGGCGCATGACCAAGGCAGCCAGACACGGCCTGAGCATACTTGTGAACCGGATAGTTGCCCCAGCGATGGTTCCCAGAGTCGGCGGCGGCTTGAGCAGAGTGATCGGAGCCGAGGCGTGCTTCGCTCTTCCCTAGTGCGGCGCTATTGGCCGTCCTGGACGCTGGAAGCCACCTGGTTACTTGCCGCCGTCGCCGTCCCGCTCGTTTTCAACCCCTGGGGGACCAACAGCTTTGAGCTACCCAAGGCGGCATTGCTACGGGCGCTGGTGTTGCTGATGGTGGTGGCAACGCTGGCCCGGGCGTTCGAGGGGGAACGGGGAGAGATTCCTCACTCCCTTCTCTGGCCCGTGCTGGCCTTGGGCCTGGCGTTCGTCCTGGCGACTGTTCTCTCTGTCAACCCGCGCGTCAGCCTATGGGGCTCTTACGAGCGGCAACAGGGGCTGATCACCATCAGCGCCTACCTGCTCCTCTTTTTTCTCACCGCTTGGTCCCTCTCCTCCCACGCCCAGGCGGAGCGGTTGTGGGCGGCTCTGGTCTGGGGAAGCGCGCCTGTTGTCGCTTATGGGCTGGCGCAGGCGGTGGGGTTGGACCCCCTTAGCTGGCAGATCGACACACCCTCTCCCGTGCTCTCCACCATCGGACGGCCAAACTTTCTCGGCTCTATGCTGGTCCTGGTCCTCCCGCTGACGGCGGGGCGACTGCTGGCGACGCGCCGGCGCTGGCTCTATGGGCCACTCCTGGCCGGTCAACTGGCCTGTCTGGCACTGACACAGGCACGGGGGGCGTGGGTGGGGCTGGGGGTAGCCGGAGTGGGATGGGGGCTGGCCTGGGCCGTCGCCAACCACAGCCGCCGCACGGCACTGGCGACGATGGCATTGGCCGTGCTGGCGGTGGCCCTGGTCGCGCTGCTCAACTGGCCCAGCTCACCGTTGGCCCCCCTGGCCCGGCTCCCCGGCCTCGCCCGCCTGGCGACGCTGGCCCGCACGGACGAGGGTTCTGTGGCGGCCCGGCTCACCATCTGGCGGACCACGATGCCCCTGCTGGCTGCCCGTCCCTGGCTGGGATACGGCCCAGAGACGATGCGCCCGCTCTTTTTGCGCGTCTTTCCCCCCCAACTGGTCTACTACCAGGGCCGGGGAGTGGCGGTGGACCGGGCGCACAACCTCTGGCTCGATCTGGGGATGAGCACCGGGCTGGCGGGTGTGCTGGCCTTGGCGGCGCTGCTGGCTGGCTGCGGGTGGCTGGCCTGGCGCGGGCTGCGGCAGGCGGAGGGCCGCTGGGAGCGGATAGCCTGGACCGCCCTGGTGGCGGCTGTGGCCGGTCATCTGGCCGACCTCCAATTCGGCTTTGACCTCACCGCCAGCGCGACGATCTTTTGGCTCACGCTCGCGCTGGCGGCGGCCCTGAGTCGCGGCCTACGCTCTGGGTCATCTTCTTCCTCTCGCCCCATAGTCTCGCCGCTCCTCTCGCTCCCTCCCGCGCTGGCCGCGCTGGCACTGGCTGGCTTCCTCTGCCTGCGCCCCCTGCTGGCCGACGTCGCTTTCCACCAGTCCCGCCAGGGAGCGCGGGGGTTGGCAGAGCGGCTGAGCCTGGCCTCGCGCGCGGTCCGCCTCTGGCCGCTGGAGCCAGAGCACCGAATGGGGCTAGCGTGGGTCGCTATGGAGGGAGGCGATCTGGCAGACGCCGCGGCCCAGATGGAGGCCGCCGCTCAACTCAGCCCCGACGACGCCCAGTTGTGGGCGGCGAGGGGGGAGCTGTACGCCGCCTGGGGAGAGGTGAACCCGGCAGGGTACACATGGGCGGAGATGGCCTACCGGCAGGCGCTGGCGTTGGCACCGGACGTGGCGGCATACCACACCGCGTTGGGATTGGCACTGGGCCGCCAGGGACGGCTGGAGGAGGGAGCGGCGGAGCTGGAGCGGGCCGTGGCGCTAGATAGCACCGCCGGGACAGCCTACGGTCATCTAGCCGATCTGTACGCCACCCTGGGCCGGGAGACGGAGGCAGAGTGGGCACGGCGGGAGGCAGAACGGTGGGGCGAGGGGCAATGAACGACAGAGGACCGGCCCGCTGGTCTGCTCCCTCCCCACTGGGCGGACCAGCGGGCCTTCCTCCTACGGGATATAATGCAGCTCTCGCGCCGCCCTGGTCAGCTCCTCCCGGAACTTGGGATGGGCGATGTTGATCAGCGCCTGCGCTCGCTGGCGAATGGTCTTGCCATACAGTGCGGCTACACCATACTCGGTGACCACATAGTGAACGTGGTTGCGGGTGGTGACCACCCCTGCGCCCGGTTTGAGCATGGGCACGATGCGGCTAAACGCATCCCCTTTCGCCGTGCTGGGCAGGGCGATGACCGGCACCCCTCCCTTGGAACGCGCAGCGCCATAGATAAAGTCTAGCTGTCCACCGACCCCACTGTAGAGCTTGGGACCGATCGAGTCGGCGCAGACCTGCCCGGTAAGATCGACCTCGATGGCCGAGTTGATCGCCACCTGCCGCTCATTCTGGGCGATGACAAAGGGGTCGTTGACGTACTCGGTGCGGCGCAACTCGATGATCGGGTTGTCATCCACCCAGTCGTAGAGCCGCCTGGTCCCCAGCATAAAACCGGCGGTGATCTTGCCCGGATGGAGCGTCTTGCGGGCATTGGTCACCACGCCCGCCTCCACCAGGTCGATGACACTATCGGAGAACAACTCGGTGTGGATGCCCAGGTCCCTTTTGTCATAGAGGAACTGGAGCACGGCGTCCGGGATCGCGCCGATGCCCATCTGCATCGTCGCTCCGTCGGGGATCAGTTCGGCGATGTACTCGGCGATGCGGGTGTGCAGCTCGGCCGGCCCTCCCTCTGTCATCGCCAGTTGGAGCAACGGATAGTCAACCGGCACGATATAATCGAGCCGGCTGACGTGGATAAAGCTGTCGCCGTGACAGCGTGGCATGTTGGGGTTGACCTCGGCGATGATCGTTCTGGCGGACTCGGCCGGCGTCTTGGTCAGCCCGGTCTCGATGCCGTAGGAACAAAAACCGTGCTCGTCCGGCGGGGAGACGTGGACGAAAGCCACGTCCAGCGGCAAGACCCCCTGGCTGAACAGCAGGGTAAACTCGGAGAGGAGGACGGGGGTATAGTCGGCGCGGCCTTCCTGGACCGCCCGGCGGACGTTGGGGCCGATAAAGAGAGAGTTGGCACGGATGTGCCCCTCCATCTCTGGGGCCACATAGTCGCTGGAGCCGATGGTCAGGGCGTGACAGATTTCGACGTTCTCCAGCTCCGGAGCCCGCTCGACCAGGGCCTTCATCAGCGTCTGCGGCACGCTACAGTTTCCAGTCAGAAAAATACGGTCCCCCGACTTGATGGCCTCGATGGCCTTGGCAGCGGTGGTGACTTTGCTCTTGTACGTGTTGGACCAACTATGCGCCATTTCTCACTCCTGCGCGCCCGCCCCATAGGTCGCCCTCAGGGCATCGTTTACGATCTCTCCCCCGCGCGTACCAATTCCCCGCGCCAGCCCGGACATCTCCTCCACAGCCTGATCCAGCCCCACCTCGCTGATGCGGCGGATGTAGGGCCAAGCGGCGTTGTTAAAGGCATGGGTCGAGGTGCGGGGCAGAATTCCGGGTACGTTGGGAACGCAAAAATGGACCACGCCCTCCGCGACGAAGACGGGGTCCCGCAGCGTGGTCAGACGACTGGTCTCCACGCACCCGCCCTGGTCGATGCTAAAGTCAAGAATGACCGCCCCTCTCTTCATCGAGCGGACCATCTCGCGGGTGACCAGGACCGGCGCGCGAGCGCCTGGGACCAGGACGGCGGTGACGAGCACCTCGACGAAACGGGCCACGCGGGCGATATTGAAGGGGTAGGCAACCATAGTGGCAATGCGGCCCTGGAACATCTCGTCGACCTGGTACAATTTCTCCAGGCTGCGGTCGAGGACAAACACATCGGCCCCCATACCGTGGAAGGCACGGGCGGCGTTGAGGCCCAGCACGCCAGCGCCCAGGACCGCGACGCGGGCCGCCGGGATGCCGGGCACACCGCTGAGCAGCACGCCGCGCCCGCCATAATTGCTCTGCAGGAAAGTGGCCGCCAGTTGCGGGGCCATACGCCCGGCAACCTCGCTCATCGTCCGCAGCACCGGCAGGCTACCATCATCCTCCTGGATGGTCTCGTAGGCGACGGTCGTGATCTGTTTCTCCAGCAGCGCCCGGACCGTTTCCTTGCGAGCGGCAGCCAGGTGGAGAAAGCCGCACAGAACCTGGCCCTCGCGGAGCCACTCCAGTTCCTCCTGGATAGGCCGCACCGCCTTGAGGACCACGTCCGCGCGGCGGTAGGCCTCCTCGGTGGCAAAGACGATCTGCGCGCCAGCCCGCTCATAGTCATAATCGGAAAAACCGGAGCCAGCGCCCGCTCCCTGCTCCACGTAACAGGCGTGACCGGCGCGGGTGAGCAACCCCACCCCGTAGGGGGTCAATCCCACCCGCATCTCCAGGTCGCGTCGCTCTTTGGGAATTCCAAAGTTCATACCTTTTCCTTTCGTCTAGCAGAACCCCCAGGGCGGCGGCCCATCGGTCACCGCCCTGGGCAAGTGCTCACGCGGCCCGCCACACGGGCGGCCTACTCTCCTCCGGCGAAGGACGCGCCCTTGTGCAGCGCTTCCCTGTTCAACCCCAGCAGCTTGCGGTGTCGCTCGGGCAGGTGATCCTCTAGCGCCTGCTCTATCGCCTCCAGGGGCAGGATAGAAGTGGCCTGCACCAGCGCTCCCAGGCAGATGACGTTGGCTAGGCGGACATTTCCCATCTCGGTCGCCGTGTCGCTGGCGGGGACATAGACGATGCGGATGTCGTCCCGCTCGCTCCTGGTGGGGACCAACGAGCTATTGACGATGAGCACACCCCCCGGCTTGACCGCCGGTCCGAACGCCTCCATAGAGGGCAAGTTGAGGACAACGGCAGAGCTGGGCCGGCGCACCAGTGGCGAGCCGATTTCAGCGTCGGCGACGACGACGGTGCAACGGGCCTTCCCACCGCGCATCTCGGGGCCATAGGAGGGAATCCACGTCACATAAAAGCCGTGGTCCATCGCGGCATAGGTCAGCAACTGCCCGGCAAAGAGCGCGCCCTGCCCGCCAAAGCCAGAGATGATGATCTCTTCCTGCATGGCTACTTTCCCTCCTTCAGTGCCTGCACGCCCGCAGAGACCTTGGTATCCCCCAGAGGGTAATACGGCACCATATTCTCCTTGGCCCATTCCAACGCCCCCTGCGGGGTCATATGCCAGTTGGTATTGCAGGTAGAGATAACCTCGACCATCGAAAAGCCCAGGCCAGCCAACTGGGTCTGGAAAGCCAGCTTGATCGCCTTCTTGGTACGCCGGATGCCAGGCACATCGAGCGCCGCCTGGCGCGTGATATAGGCCGTCCCAGGAAGTTGGGCCAGCAGTTCGGCCATCCTGATCGGCCAGCCAGCGATCGCCACATCACGTCCCATAGGGGAGGAGGTGGTTTTTTGTCCGATCAGGGTTGTCGGGGCCATCTGCCCGCCGGTCATGCCATAGATAGCGTTGTTGACAAAAATAGTGGTGAACAACTCGCCCCGGTTGGCGGCGTGCAATATCTCGGCCGTGCCGATAGCCGCCAGGTCGCCATCGCCCTGGTACGTAAAGACCACCTTGTCTGGGCTGACCCGCTTGATGCCGGTAGCCATCGCCGGGGCGCGCCCATGGGCCGCCTCGGTAAAGTCCATATTAAAGTAATAATAAGCCAACACCGAGCACCCCACCGGAGCGACGCCGATGGTCCGCTCCCGCACCCCCAGCTCATCCAACACTTCGGCGATGAGGCGGTGGACGATGCCGTGCGTGCAGCCGGGGCAGTAGTGGGTATGGAGCTTGGTCAGGCTCTCCGGATACTTGTAGACCAACTCCATATCCGCGGGGATTTCAACAGTCGCCATTTCACTCCTCCTGAATTGGTTTCAAGTTTCAGAGTTTCAGGTTACAGGTTACAGGTTACAGGTTACAGGTTACAGGTTACAGGTTGAACCAGACCCGAAACTCGAAGCCTGAAACCCTTAACGACACTCCTTATCCAACTTTTCCAACTCGGGCAGGATCTCATCCGGCAGGGGGATAGGGCCTCCCATTCGCCCGTAAAAGTGCACCGGGCAACGACCCTCGACGGCCAGCCGCACATCATCCACCATCTGCCCGGCGTTCATCTCCACAGTGAGAATCCCCCGCACCTGCTTGGATAACTCGGCGATGCGGGCGCTGGGGAAAGGCCACAAAGTGATAGGCCGCAGCAGGCCCACCTTCAGCCCCTTCTCTCGCGCCTCGCGCACCACCGTCTGGCAGACCCGGCCCACGGTGCCAAAGGCGACCAGCAGCAGGTCGGCGTCCTCGGTGCTGACCTCTTTCCAGCGCACCTCGTTCTTTTCGATCTCGCGCAGCTTGGCTTGCAAGCGCAGGTTGACCCGCTCCATGTTCTCG
>JAOZPF010000124.1:0-6052 GCA_029932895.1 Anaerolineae bacterium
AGGACGATTCCGGTCAGGGTAATGAGCGTTTACAGGTATAACCATATGATGAGTGTTTACAGCAAGCGCGACCTACGGCAGGCAGCGGACCGGCTAGAGCTTTAATCCCAAGCAGTTACTTGACTCGGCGGGGCGCAGAAGTTATACTAGGTTCACTGTTCTTGGCAATCGAACGAGAGCGCAGAAGGAGAGAATTGATCCGATGCTACTGGCTGGCGATGTCGGAGGAACAAAGACCAATCTGGCTATTTTTGCGCCTGGACGCAGCCCTCGCGCCCCACTGGTCAAGGCGCAATTCCGCAGCAGTGACTATCCCGGTCTGGAAGCCGTGATCCGTGCGTTTCTCGCGCAGGTCGATGTGAGAGTCAAGCGGGCCAGTCTGGGTGTGGCTGGACCCGTCGCGAGGGGACGCACCGTCGCTACCAATCTCCCCTGGGTGATCGACCGCGACCTCCTCCGCGACGCGCTCGGTCTTGACAAACTCATCCTGATGAACGACCTGGTCGCTATAGCCAACGGCATCCCCATCCTGGGGCCAGACGATCTACGCACGCTCAACGAGGGGCGGTCAGTGGAGGGGGGGACGATCGCGGTTATCGCAGCAGGGACCGGCCTGGGGGAATCCTTCCTCACCTGGGACGGCACGCGCTACCGACCTCACGCTTCAGAAGGAAGTCACGCCGACTTTGCCCCCACCGACCCCCTCCAGGCCGGATTGCTGCGCTATCTCCAGGAACGATTCGAGCACGTCAGCTACGAACGGGTCTGCTCAGGGCTGGGCATCCCCAACATCTATGCCTACCTCAAGGAGAAGCGGTACGGTCCAGAGCCGCCGTGGCTGGCAGAGCTGCTCGCCGCAGCCGATGACCCCACCCCGGTCATCGTGGACGCCGCCCTCGACACTGCACAACCGTGCGCCCTCTGCGCCCTGACACTAGAGACCTTTGTCTCCATCCTGGGCGCAGAAGCCGGCAACTTGGCGCTCAAGCTCCTCGCCACTGGCGGGGTCTACCTGGGCGGCGGCATCCCCCCGCGCATCCTGCCCGCCCTGGAGAAAGGGGGGTTCCTCAGCGCCTTCCGGCACAAGGGACGCCTCTCAGAACTGGTGGCCCACATCCCCGTCCACGTCATCCTCAATCCCGAGACCGCACTCTTCGGCGCGGCGCGGCGCGGCCTGGAGGAATAGCAAGGTGTAGGAAGCGAGCCGCAGCGGGCGAATACCGTCGCCTGGACCCAGCCCCCAGGTCCCGCCATCTACAGGGCCGTGGTTACACGATCCCTCTACGGGCTGTAACTTTTGACCACCGCGGGCAGATAGACGTTCCGGCAGCGGGCCTCAAAGCCAAGAGAAGTCCGCTTCCAGATCGTGTTCGCCCAGAGTATGTGGGCCGTGTTGGTGATTGTGCTGCACGGCTGCCCCGCCATCCGCGTAACCAGATCGATGGTCGTATACTGATTCGGCACCAGGTCGACCGTCCAAAAAGCCGTCCGCGCCGCCGGGTTGTAGGTGCCGGGCGGGCTGGAGGAGACGTACTCCAGCCCCGAGGGCAGCACATCGGATATGACCACACCCTGCGCCACGACATTGCCGTCACCGCCGCACCGGATGTGATAAGTAATGATATCGCCCGCGGCCGGAGTCCCGGAGAGGCTGGCTGTCACTTCCAGCGAGGGGAAGAGTTCGAGGTGGTAGTCCTCCGTCTCGCCCAGATCGTATCCCATCGACGGACCGCGGCCGTCGTGGGGAGACGGGGCCGGCATGTCGGCTATGCTGATGCGTAACCAGGTCCCAAAGACCGCGTCTTCGGCAATCACAACCTGGGGAACAAAGGACGGGGTGATCAGAGAATGAGTGCCCTGGGCCAGAGAGAGCACCTGATCCTGCACCGCCCACTCGGGCGCCGAAACGCCGGGGCAGGAGAGCGTGTCCCCCCAGTCACCATCACGATTCCAATCCCCCCACACGTTGACATAGCGAGGGAAGACAGCGGTCGAGCCGACCGTCACCGTGTAGGGCAGTGTGACGGCGGTGCAATGCGCCAGGTGGACCAGCCACGGAAGTCCATCATCGAAACCACGGCTACTGCCGACGCTATCCTGGTCAGGCGTGTCGGTCGGCGGGTCGATGTTCGGGCTCCCATCCTGGTCGGGCCCCACATCGGCCTGTGCCTCTCCCGAGACCGTAGCGCCAAGCCAGGCATCGACCTGGGCAAAGTGGTGGCGCGGGGCTGTCGGGCCTGTCCCGGGCCAGTACACTGTGGGAAAGTTGGCCGGCACGGCGGACAATATGCCAGAGGCAGGATAGGCCGTCATCGAGAGACTGTGGTTGTTCTGACTGGCAGGAGCGTCGCCCAGGTCAGCCTCGTCTGCGGCACAAGAGCCTTGCTGGACGGTAAAGCAGACGTTTGACAATTGGTTGTAGATGGTGGTGATGTCGATGCAGGAATCTCGGACGCAACTGCTGTCGTGCCACGAGCCACTCTCCGGGTTCACCGCGCTATGCCCATACCACTGCCAGGCGGTGTTATTGGTGCTGCCGGGGAATGGGTCGCCCCCGTCGCCGCGGTTGGTCCCGTTCTCCAGTCCGTCCAGCCCGTCCGCCTGCTCCAATGCCACCAGATAATGCGTGCTGGCGCAACTGCCCCAGCAATGGGGGGTGGATGTGCACTCGCTATCGTTGTTCGGGCCGCCATAAATCGCCCATTGGGCCTCATCCACGTGCCAGATGAGCAGTCCGCTGGCAGGCAGGTATTCGTCATAACCACCGGTGAGCTTTTGGCGGTTCTCTACCAAAAAGTACTCCTGCGGCTCCACGCCCGTGCTTTTGAAGCGGTAGATCATCCCCGCCGGCGAAGTCTCTACCGGGGGCAGGCAGGTCGAGTCGACGGGGCCAAAGGCCATATAGTAGGTGTCCAGGCCAGCGACGATGCGGCTCCAGGCCGACGGCAGGGCAGGAGAGCTGCCGCCAGTGACCCATTGACTGATATACGGGTCCCATATAGATGGCCCGTTCCAGTTCCCATAGGACATCAGGCCCCACTGACCGATGCCGTTGGAAGATAGGTCCAGGTCGTAAAGGTCCACCAAGCCAAAGAGGCCATGAGCGATCTCGTGAGCGATCACACCGATGGTCATGTCAGTCGAGGTGGCAGTGACAGCAGGGGTAAGAAAATCCAACCCCTCAGGGACAGTGACGTAACGGTCCACCAGGACTCCATCATAGATGGAGGGGCTGCCCCCCATCATCGAGATGGAGGAGGCATGGGACCATACATCGCCGGTGTTCTGGCTGAACTCGGCTCCGGTTCCCGCGTGGATGACCAGCAACGTATCCACCGCACCGTCTCCGTCGTTGTCATAGTTCGAGAAATCCACCAGGGGATCGACATAGGGAAGAATATCCTCCACCATTCGCCCGGCGTTCTGCGGGTAGGCCCCCCAACCATACTGGCTGTTGACATAGTAGGCATAAGTCTGCGGGGCCCGCTGCCAACCGGTGGTGCTGGGCAGGTTCACTGTGACCAGGTCCACCTGCCCATGGGAAACGTCGGCGTAATAATCGCGCACCGACCCCCGCCCGACAACCTGCGGGGCAAAAACCAGGTTGTCGAACTGGGTGAGGCTGGTCACCGTCGCCGGGTGGTCGGAGAAATCAACCAGGATAGCCAGCAGGTTGACAGCGCCGGTGAGACGTCGTGGCTGGACGGCAGAAGAAGCACGGAACAGGCGCAGCGGCGGGGTTGCCAGCTCCCCCGTCCTCATTCTCTCCACGA
Organism: Anaerolineae bacterium; assembly: GCA_029932895.1. Classification (GTDB taxonomy): domain Bacteria; phylum Chloroflexota; class Anaerolineae; order B4-G1; family DUEL01; genus JAOZPF01. Next base: position 3,774 of record JAOZPF010000124.1, read on the forward strand.
CGGCGATGGGAGGGGGCACAATCGAGGTGACCCTGCCAGATCCGGCGGAACCTGGCGATGATTCGGTCAGGTCCGCCGCAACGGAAGCCGGCAGTGGCACAAACAGCACGCCAGCCAGCAGAGACAGGGAAAGCAACAGCGATCCTCCAAGACAGGCGGGGCGAGCGTCGTTCATCGTATCCCTCCTTTCGCACTTTTGGAGACGAACCAGCTCTCGCCGAGCAGCCAGGGGGAAAGAAGAGTAATCGTGGGGCAGCAACGGCCACTTCCGAACGCAAGTATATCATAACCGAACAGCACCTCCTTGTCAATCACCACAACACGAGTAAAATGGGGCGCAGTAAATTGAGCGGATGGGGCGGGTTAAACAGGTTGGGCAGGCTACAGTCGCCCGGACGTGAACGTCCGGGCTCAAAAGCCAAGCCCTGCGGGCTGGGGCCAGCCCCCGCAGGACGCTTTGCCGGGCGAGCCGGGCGGTTTAGCGCCCGGCGGTGCGGACCCATGTGCCCGCCCGGATCGGGCAGGTAAAAGGAGGGGCGGAGATGGAGGTTCAAATTCGTCCCGTTCACACCCAGAAGGAATACCGCGCCGTGGAGCAGCTCCAGCGCGAGGCGTGGGGCCTCGCCGAGGTGGAGGTCGTCCCCCACCATCTGCTGGTCACAGCGCAGAAGAACGGCGGCCTGGTGCTGGGCGCGTTCGAGCTATTGCCCCAGGGAAAGGAACAGATGGTGGGGTTCGTCTTTGGTTTTGTCGGCCTCACCGCCAAAGGCGAGGTCAAGCACTGCTCCCATATGGCTGGAGTGACCCCCGCCTACCAGGGCCAGAACGTGGGCTACCGCCTCAAGCTGGCCCAGCGAGAGCGCGTGCTGGCGCAGGGAATCGACCTCGTCACCTGGACATTTGACCCACTGGAGAGCCGCAACGGGCGGTTGAATTTTCACAAGCTAGGCGCGGTCTGCCGCACTTACCTGCGCGACCTATACGGCGCTATGCGGGACGGACTGAACGCCGGCCTCCCCAGCGACCGCTTCCAGGTCGATTGGCACATTGGCAGCGCCCACGTCGCCCGGCGCTTGAGCGGGAAGTGGGCCGCTCCCTCGCTGACGGCGCTGCTGGAAACAGGTGTGCCCATCCTGAACCGTGCCCTTCCCGGTCCCCCACCCCACCCGCCGCAAACAACCCTGCCCGTCGCGGGGGAGCGGCTGTTGGTGCAAATTCCGGCCGACTTCCAGGCGGTCAAGGCGGCCGATATGGACCTGGCTCGCGCCTGGCGCGAGCAGACCCGCATCCTGTTCGAGACCGCTTTTGCCCGCGGATACACCGTCACCGACCTGCTGTTCGAGGCCGGACAGAGCGCCTACCTCCTGGAGAAAGGATGGTCCGCCGATGAAGATTGAGCGCGTCGAGCTGCACCACATCGAGATGGAATTGGTCCGCCCCTTTGAGACCAGCTTTGGGCGTGAGACTACCCGCCCCTGCATCCTGGTCGCCGTACAGGCTGGCGGGATCACCGGCTGGGGAGAGTGCGTGGCTGGTGAGGGACCGTGGTACAGTTGTGAGACCATCGGCACGGCCTGGCACGTCCTGCGCGATTTCCTCATCCCCGCCGTGCTGGGCCAGGAGATCGCCTCCCCCGCCGACGTGACGGCACGGTTCCGGCGCGTGCGCGGCCACCCGATGGCTCGCGCGGCACTGGATAACGCGGTCTGGGACCTGCTGGCCCAGGCCAACGGGGTGTCGCTGGCGCACATGCTGGGTGGCCAACGGGACCGGGTAAAGGTCGGCGTCAGTATTGGCATTGAGCCGACCATTGACATACTGCTGCAGCGAGTGGCGGAATACGTAGCCGCAGGATACGGCCGCGTCAAGCTCAAGATCAAGCCGGGGTGGGACGTGGAGGTGGTTCGCGCGGTACGAGAGCGCTGGCCCGACCTGCCACTACAGGTGGACGCCAATTCAGCCTACACGCTGGCTGACGCGCCACTCTTGCGGGAGCTGGACTCATTCGGCCTGCTGCTCATTGAGCAGCCACTCCATCACGACGATATTGTCGACCACGCCCGGTTGCAAGCGCAACTCAGCACCCCGCTTTGCCTGGACGAGAGCATTCACTCGCCCGAACACGCCCGCTGGGCGCTCGAGATCGAGGCCTGCCGGGTGATCAACATCAAAGTGGGACGGGTTGGTGGACTGACCGCCGCGCGCGAGATTCACGACCTCTGTGCCGCGCACGGCGTGCCGGTCTGGTGCGGCGGGATGCTGGAGACGAACGTGGGGCG
>JAOZPF010000124.1:6062-8298 GCA_029932895.1 Anaerolineae bacterium
CAGGCAACGTGGCCATCGCCACTCTGCCCAACTTTCGCCTGCCCGGCGACATCTCCGCTTCGGCCCGCTACTACCACCAGGACATTGCCGCACCAGATTTTGTACTCAACGAGGATTCGACCCTCACCGTGCCCGCCAGCCCCGGGCTGGGCGTGCGCGTCCTGCCTCAACGGCTGGACAAGGTGCGCCGGCGCCACCTGGTCGAGCGGGCGTAGGGGGAAAAATGTGGGGCGGGATTGAGGCTGGCGGCACCAAGTTCGTGTGCGCCGTGGGCACGGGGCCGGACGACCTGCTAGAGGAGGTCCGTTTCCCGACTACAACTCCCGCAGAGACCATCGCCCGGGCGGTGGCCTTCTTCCGCCGCCACCACCAGGCAAAGCCGCTGACCGGCGTGGGCATCGGTTCCTTCGGCCCCCTGGACCCGGACCCCAATTCGCCCACTTTTGGCACCATCACCACGACGCCCAAACCTGGCTGGGCACACACCGACCTCGCCGGCGCGGTACGCCGGGCGCTGGGAGTGCGTGTCCGCTTTGACACCGACGTGAACGCGGCCGCCCTGGGTGAGCGCCGCTGGGGCGCGGCACAGGGGCTCGACACCTTTGTCTATCTGACGGTAGGCACTGGGATCGGCGGCGGGGGAATGGCAAACGGCGGGCTGCTCCACGGGCTGATCCACCCCGAAATGGGGCACATCATGATCCCGCACGATTGGGAGCGCGACCCATTCCCCGGCTGCTGCCCCTACCACGGGGACTGTTGGGAGGGGCTGGCCTCCGGTTCAGCGCTAGAGGCGCGATGGGGCAAGCCAGGCGATCACCTGCCCGTCGACCATCCGGCTTGGCCACTCGAGGCCGAGTACCTGGCGCTGGGTCTGGTCAACATCATCTGCGTTCTCTCGCCCCAGCGCGTGATCCTGGGCGGCGGCGTGATGGCACAAACGGCACTGCTCCCCCTGGTCCGCCGGAGGGTGCAGGCGCTGCTGGACGACTATCTGCAAGCGCCGGCCATACAACGCCAGATCGAAACGTACATCGTGCCGCCTGCGCTAGGCGACCGGGCGGGCGTGCTCGGCGCTATCGCCCTGGCGCAGCAGTAGCGCTATCTGCAGCCTCACAATCCCCAAAAGATGATCAGCCCCACGATCAGCATGATAAAACACACAATCGTCAACCGCCAACCGATGTGGAAAAAGTCGCGGAAGCGATAATTGGCCGGGGCAATCATCAGAATGTTGACTGGATGGGCCAGGGGCGTGAGAAAGGAGGTCGAGCAACCAATCGCGGTCGCAACAGCGACCGCCTGCGGATTGACGTGCAGGCTGAGCGCTGCGCTGATGGTGATCGGACCGGTGACCAGTGCGGCGACCTGCCCCCCCATCACCTGCGTGAGTAACGAGGTCAGCAGATACGCCCCGCCCGCCAGTCCCAGCGGTCCGGCCGGGGTGACGAGGGCCAGCATGTACTCGCCAATCATCTGAGCCAGGCCGGTGCTCACCATCGCCAGGCTGACCGAATACATGCCGGCGACCAGCATAATCGCCTGCCACTGTACCGACCGATACGCCTCCTGCATATCCAGCACCCTCATCAGCACCAGCGACACCGCCCCGCCCAGCATCGCCAGGTAAACCGGCAGGCCCAATGCCGCCGCGACGATAGCCGCCGCCAGAACAGCGATCGTCAAGGCAGCCGGGAGCCGCTGCACGGGCTGATCGCTGAGATCGGGCTCCAGCACAATAAAATCGGGGCTGTTTTGGAGGTGCCTCAAGTAGCGACGCGGCCCGACCGCCAGCAAAGAATCGCCAAGCCGCAGGGGCAGGTCTCCAACATCGGTGCGATAGACACGCCCCCCACGAAAGAGCGCCAATGCCGTCAGATGATACCTGGTGCGAAATTCCAGTTCACGCAACGTGCGTCCCAAGGCCCGTGAGTGTGGCGATGGCATCACCTCGACGAACGACACGCCGCGCTCGCCGATGTGCCCGTTCGAGTTCTCCCGCCCGACCTTGAGGCCAAACTCCGCCAGTGCGTTCACCCTGTCCTCCCGGCCCACGACCAACAAAATATCTCCCGCCTGGATGACCCAATCCGGCGTGGGGTAAAAAATCGCCTGCCGCCCGTGCCAGACACCGGCTACAGCTAGGCCCAACCGCTCGCCGATCATGCTCTCTGCTAGGGACTTGTTGGCGAACGGCGATTCGGGCAATACCCTCGCTTCCCACAACCGCTCGTCA
>JAOZPF010000125.1:0-1128 GCA_029932895.1 Anaerolineae bacterium
GGAGAAGCGGATGTGGACCGTCCCGCTCACGTCGCCGGTCCAGTGGACAGTGCGTGAGCCGGGGTCGTAATAACCGGTGCCGACATCATAGCTCAGAGACTGCACGTGGCCCAAGTACGGATGGAGGGTGTCGGTGACGATGACGTTCTGCCAGGGCGTACCGATAAAGTTGGACAGGGTGACGGTGTAGGTGATGAGCGTGCCAGGCTGAGCAGAGTGGGGGGCGGACTTGGCGCTCACCAGGCCATACTCGTAGGCTCCGATATCATAACCACTTAGCAGAGGGCGCGGGCTGCCGTCCCGGTCCGCCGCCAACGCGGTGTGGGGGTCGGCAGCGTCAATGCACGGGGAGCTGCTCGTCAGGTGGAGATTGCCCAGAGTGGGAGCGGCAAAGAGAGGGTCGGTGGAGAGATCGTGAGTGGGGGTGGTCACGCCAGAGTAGTTGGCAGGAGTGTTATCCCAGACATCGTTATAGTCCAAGGCGGGGCTGCCGGTGGCGCGGTAGATACCGTAGCCAGAGTTGCTGGCGACGATAGTATTGCTGATAGCCGGCGCGCCACCGACCAGGTACAATCCGCCGCCAGTGGGGGCGGTGTTGTTGTAGAACGTATTGTTCCACACCGTGGGGCTGCCGCTGACCAGATAGATGCCGCCACCCAGTGCACCAGCCGTGTTCCCATAGATAACGTTGTTGTGGAGGATGGGATTGCCGCTGCTGGCGAGGTAGATGCCGCCGCCCTCCTCAGCGTCATTGTCATAGATCGTGTTCCGTTGCAGCGTTGGGCTCAGAGCGCCGTTGTAATAGATACCGCCGCCAGCAGTGCCGGAACCGGTGGCTGTGTTGTCGTGGATCACATTCAGACGCACGAGTGGCTCGGCCAGGGGGTCGATATACAGCCCCGCACCAGATTCGTCCGTCACCACCCCATTGAGCAGGTGGAAACCCTCGATGGTGGGGGTGATGCTGCCGTCGATATAGACCACCCGGCCGCTACCGCCGGCGCTCAGGATCGCCGGGCGAGCGTAGGGGTTGGAGTTGGCCCAGTCGTCGGTGGCATAGCCGCCGCGCAGAACGAGACTCTTGTTCAGGTAAACAACCTGCGTGTGACCGTTGACGGTGTGCGTGTC
>JAOZPF010000125.1:1138-8261 GCA_029932895.1 Anaerolineae bacterium
CTCGTCCCCGTCCGCCGCCTGGTCCACGGCGTGCTGCACCGTGGCGCAGGGCTGAAAGTTCAGCCAGGTACAGTTGTTCCCCTCATCGACCCCGCTCGGAGCGACGTAGCGGGTGCCGGAGGCGGGCAGGATCTCGGTCTCGTCAAAGGCCACGACCTGCTGTCCAGCAAAGGCAGCGATGACCTCCAAGTGGTCGATGTCACCCACAGCCGCGTTCTCGGCAATACCGACGACAACGATCGTCGGGGTGAACGACTCCCCAGGTCCCAGCTCCACGATCTGTGGAGAGCCAAAGGTGGCATAGCTGTACTCGCCGCTGGCGTCGGTGAGGAAAAAGCTCTCGGTATAGTTGCCGGTGTTGGTCAAAATGTGGGTATAAGTGACCGCGGTGCCAGGGGCCGCGTACCCGAACCGGTTGGGTGAAAGAATGGCTCCCGGCTCGTATGGCACCACCGTGCGGTTGGTGGCGGTATCCAGGACCGTGGCGGTGATGCGGGAGGTGGCGGTGACGGTCAGGATGTCGGTGGTGCCGCTCAGCAGCGAGGTAGCCGGCACGACGACGACGGCCGTGACCGGCACCGTCACGCCGGGCGGCAACGGTCCCACGCTGGCTGGAGTGACCGTGACGGGCCAGGTGAGGCTGGCTTCGTAGGTGATGTCGTAAGAATCGGTGAGCGCGCCGCTGTTGGTGAGCACGTGCGAGTAAGTGACCACCGTCCCCGGCCCAACCAGGCGGGTAATGTCCGGGCCAATGGTCACATCGGGCCGGGTGACAAGCGTGGTGTCGGTGGCTGTGATCCTGGTCCTGCACATCAGAGTCGCCGTGGCCGTGACGACGGTCGTGTCGGTGCCGGAGATAAAATCGGTGGGAACAGTAACAGTGACCATGACCGACGCCGAGTCGCCAGGATTCAAGGCCACGGCCCCCGGGCTGACGGCCACTGGCCAGTCATGATCACTCGCCGCGTCGAGCACGAAAGTATTGGGGTCTATACCGATGTTGGTCAAGACGTGAGTGTAGGTGATAAAAGATTCGAGTATAACCGTTCCCTGGTTGTCCGGCTCCAGCGCTCCCTCCACGTCCCAGTTGACGCGGGTAAAGAAAGTATCGCTGTCCGAGACCGAACTGTCGGCCTGGGAGGTGGCGGTGGCGGTGAGGACATCCTCAACCCTCACGCCCGCTGTGGCTGGCACCTGGAGCCATGCCGTGACGGAAACCAGGTCGCCAGGAGCGATGGTCACCGGCGTCGGGTAAATGGACAGGATCGTCCACCCGTGTGCACTCTGAGCGGTGACGGTGAAAGTGTCGGTATAGTTGCCCTTGTTGGTCACCTGGAAGAGATACGGGACCGTGCTCGTGGGTGGGGTGTCGACGCACCACCCACCGCACTCTGGTTTCGCGGCGACAACGGCGACGTCCACCGCGCGCAGGACGGTGGTGGTGTTGACGACGGTGGCATAGATACCATCCGTATACTGGGAGGTCGCGGTGACCACAGTGACATCGACCGTGCCGCTGAGCGTACGGGGTGGAATCTCGATACCCAGTTGCACCTGCGTCACCTCCCCCTGTAGCAACACCTGGTCAGGCGGCGGTGTGACATCCCAACCCAGGCTGCTATGCGTGGTCAGGTGGAACACATCGGTATAGTTGCCGGTGTTGGTCAGGGTGTGAGTGTAGGCGACGATGTGGTCGGGCATACCGCTACCCTGCCGACTCGGTACGAACTGCAAGCCAGGGTACAGATTGACATAAGTGGTGTCGGTGACGTCGTCGCGGATGGCGATCTCTGCCTGGGAGACCGCGGTGACAATGGTGGTGCCAAAGATGATCGTATCGGTGGGGTATGAAGACACGGTGACGGTGACGGCGACCTCCTCCTGGGCACCGCCAGCCAGCACCACCGGGCCACTGGTCACCACATTCCACTCGGCGGGCTCTTGCGCATAGACCAGCTCAAAGGTATCGGTATAGTTACCAGCATTCGTCAGGATGTGGGTATAGATCACATCAACCGTGCCGGATGGATCGGAACCGACGAACCTGGTCCGGTCGGGTTGCAAGAGCACGCCCCGCGCCAGGCCGATGGTTGTAGTGTCGGTGGCGGTATCGAAAATGCTCTGGTCGTAGCCCGAGGTCGCGGTGATGACCGTTGTGTTGACAGTGGAGCTGAGCGCACCGGAAGGGACGAACAGTGCGACATTGACGGCCGCTACCTCTCCAATCCCCAGCGTGACCTCGACAGGCTGTTCGTCGGTGTTGTTGACCCTGACCGCCCACCCATCCAGGTTCTGCCAGGTGAGGGTAAAGGTATCGGTATAATTTCCGCCGTTGGTCAGGGTGTGGGTGTAATAGATAGGGTTGGCGGGGAGACCGACGCCGTTGTTATCAGGTTCCAGCAGCGGGTTGGCCCGCCGGAACTCGTCGGCGCCAATATCGGGGGCCGGACCCATCGGGCGAGGCTGACCGTCAAAGTCGGTTTCCAGCCCATAGTCGCTGCTCCGGTCGATACAGGGAGAGCCGTCCAGCAGATGCAGGTCGTATGTACCGGCAAAGAGCGGGTCGGCGCTGATATCGTGCGTGCCGGGGGTCACGCTGGCATAGTTCGACGGCATGTTGCCCCACACGTCGTTATCATCCAACGTGGGGCTGCCACCGCCCGCCCGGATGCCGTTGCCCGTATTGCTGACAATTATGGTACCGACAATCGCCGGTGTGCCACCAGCCACATAGATACCGCCGCCCCGGCTGGCGGTGTTGCTATAGATCGTGTTATGCCGAATGGCGGGGCTCCCCCCGCCGACATATACGCCACCGCCCTCTTCATTGGCTGTGTTCTCATACAGCCAGTTGTTCCAAAAGCGAGGAGTACGGTAAAGAGCAGCGAATCCCCCTCCCCAATCGGCGGTGTTGGAGGAGAGCACGTTCTGCTCCACCGTGGGCGTCCCCCGATTGGCGGGGTTGATATAGAGGCCACCGCCATACCCACCGCCAGTTTCACCGCCAAAGGCCGTGTTGCCGGTAATGATGTTGTGGCGGACGATGGGGGAACCGTTCTCGATGAACACGCCCGCTCCGGAGCCGGCGGACAGATAGCCGCCGCGAATGGTGAGCCATTCCACCGTGGGGTTACCACGAATGAGCAGGACCCGTCCCTGCCCCTGCGCGTGCAGGACAGAGGGGTAAGCCTGGGGGTCCCAGGTCTCCTCGTCGAAAGAAGCGGGGTCGTACCCGCCGCGCAGGGTGATATTCTCATTGACGACAATGCCGTGTTCGTAATAGGTGCCGCCAGCCACTTTGATCGTGTCGCCGCCGACGGCCTGCTCCAGGGCGTGGGCGATGGTGCGGCAGGGGGAGGAACCGACCAGACAGTTGTTCAGCACATCGCCGCCGGTGGTGGCGACATACCGGTCGCCGGTGGTATGGTTCACACTGGTTGTGTTGGTGACGCTATCCGACACGTTGGTATCGAGGCTGCTGGCGGTGATAACCGTCGTGTCGGTCAACCCGCCCGGTGTGGTGGCAGGGACGTCGACAATGGCCCACACCGTTGCCGCCCCGTTCGGCCCCAGGGTCACTTGCGTCGGCGTCACCGTCGTCCAGCCCCGACTACTGGACCAATCGAGAGTGAACGTGTCGTTGGCATTGCCGGTGTTGGTCAGCGTGTGGATGTGAGTGATCACGGTGCCAGGGTTGACATGCTCGTCGTAGGAGGGGGTCAGGAGCACGCCGGGATGCCAGTTGACGAGGAGGGTGTCGAGCACCAGGTCGGAGACGGCATTGTTGACGCGCGAGGTGGCGGTGATCGTGAGGAGAGCGCTAGTGCCACTGAGAGCATTGGTCGGCACGCCGATGGTGACCAGCACCTCAGTCTCGGCGCCCGCCGTCAGCGTCACCGCCGAGACGTGGACCACGCTCCACCCGGTCGTCGTCCCGCTGACAGCCAGTTCGTGGGTGAGGTCGAACGCATCGTTGGTGGTGCCGGTGTTCGTCAAATGATGAGAAAAAGTGATCACATCAGCCGGCGCGACGTTCCGGGACCGGTTGGGCGTAAAGTTGACATTGGGATACAACGTGCTCTCGTCAGCGCCGATATCGGGTCCGGGACCGAGGGGGCGGCGATCACCCTCAAAGTCCAGCGCCAGCGCCAGGCCGGGGTCACCAGCGTGGAGAACAGGAGAATCATAGCGAAGGTGGAAGTCAGCACTGGCTGGGTTCTGGAAAAGAGGGTTGGCGAGCAGGTCGTGCGGGCCGCCGGAAACACCGCTATAATTCCCGCCGGTATTGTTCCACAAGTCGTTATAGTCCACATCGGGAGTGGCGGTTGGACCAGCCCAGACCCCACTGGAGTTGCTGGCGATGATGTTGCTCCTGACGACCGCCGAGCCTTTGGGCAGGCAGATAGCGCCACCGGCTGTAGCGGCGGTGTTGGAGACAAAGGTGTTGTGGTAGAGGTGCGGGCTGCCGCCAACGTGACCAAAGCCGCCACCGCAGTTCGTGGCGCTATTGTCGTAAAAAAGCACGTTCTGGACGGTCACGCTGAGTGAGGTAGCCACATAGAGACCGCCACCGTCGGAACCGCTCCCGCCCTGGAGGGCGATCTCCTCCACCGTCACCGGCCCTGTGCCGGTGATGACCACCACGCGCCCCAGCCCCTGCGCGTCCAGGGTGGAGAGCACGGTGGGGCTGGTCCAATTGGTGATCGTATAACCGCCGTGCAGAGTAAGCGAGTGGGTGATCGTCGTCCGAGCCTGGCTGCCCCGGCAGTGCCCGGCAACCCGTACCTCCCCACCAGCGGACGTTGCACTCACCGCCGCCTGCACCGAGGTATAGACCCGGCCCGCGCCCCCGATGCGGGCGAAGCAGGTGCCGGTATAGAACTCGTAGGCTCCTATGTCGGCGCTGGAGCCAAAGGGACGGGGGTAGTCATCATAATCAGCCGATGGATAAACAGCGGGGTCGGCAGCATCGATGCATGGGGAACCGGCCCCGAGATGAAAGTCCGCTCCAGTGGGGCTCACGAACCGCGGATTCTGCGAAATGTCGGTTGGGTGAGAGGAGATGTTGGTATAATCCCCACCGGTATTGCCCCAGACGTCGTTGTGGGACAGGCTGGGAGCGACTCCGACGGTGACGTTATAGATGCCACCGCCGGTGTTGCTAACGACGATGGTGTTGCTGATGACCGCCACCTGGGCACTCGAATTGTCGCTGACATAGATTCCCCCTCCATTGCTGCCGGTGTTGCTATAGAACGTGTTGTTCAGCAGGGTGGGGTTATCATCCTGCGAGAGACCCGCCACATTGATGCACACGCCGCCGCCGTTCGAACTGCTCACGTTGCCATAGAGCAGGCTGTTTTCCAGGAACACGTCGCCGGTGCTGATATAGACGCCGCCGCCGGCCCCCTGGGTCATATTACCGCGGATGTCGTTCCTCTCTATCAGCCCATCCGCTCCCAGGTAGAAATATATCCCCCCTCCGTCCCCGTGCGAAATGTTGGCATACACTACGTTCTGCCGCATCGTGGCGCTCGCATTCCCGTCCAGGGCGATGCCGCCGCCGCCCAGGCTGGAGCCGGAGACATAATTGTCGTGAATATAATTCCCCGCGATGAGATTGCCCGTTCCGCCAACGTTGACGCCACCACCAGCAGAAACGGCGCTGTTGTCACGGATCGTGTTGTCGCGCACCGTGGCCCCGTCTCTGATGTGTACTCCACCCCCGATTGAGATAGATGTGTTGCTATAGACCGTGTTGCCCTCTATCGTCGCTCCGAGCGCATAGATACCGCCGCCGGAACTGGTACCGACGGGGACCGCGTTGCTGTAAACAGTGTTGCCCTGCACGAGCGACCCGCTCACAGCATATACGCCTCCCCCGTGGCTGGTCGTGCCGGCGGCTCGGTTGTTGCAGATGGTGTTCCCTTCCAGCGTCGCGCCGCTGCCATCATAGATGCCGCCGCCGTGCGCCGACACCGTGTTGCTACAAACCTCGTTCCCGCGGATGATGGGATGGTTGCTGGCGACATAGACCCCGCCCCCTCTACCGATACCGGGCGTCGGACTGCGGGATGTGTTCCCATAGATTTCATTCCCCTCGAGCAGGTGAGCGCCAGAGGCGAGGTAGACACCGCCCCCGTCGCTGTTGCTGCTGACAGTGCCGCTCATATAGCCGTTTCTGATGCGCAACCCACGGATGGTGACGGCTGCCAGGCTGTCGACGTAGAGGACGCGCCCACCGCCCCCAGCGTCCAGGGCAGTGGGGAAACTGGCTGGATCGGCGCTGCTCCAGTTGGTGACGGTATAGCCACCCTGGAGGGTGAGGCCTTTGCTGATGTAGACAGTCTGAGTAAGTCCGCCCCGCACCTCCACGCCAGTGCATGTCCCTGCCACCTGGACCAACCCGCCGCTGGCGGTCGCGTCCACCGCCGCCTGAACGGTAGTATAGACCCGCCCTGAGGCGATGCGGGCGAAGCAGGTGCCGGTGTAGAATTCGTGGGCACCGATGTCGGAGGTCGCCCCAAACGGCCGCGACCGCAGCTCATAATCCGTCCCCACTGTCTGTGTGAGCGGCACCCAATCGATGCAGGGCGACCCGGCCTGGAGCTCGAAATTGGCCCCGCCGGGGGCCACAAAGAGCGGATCGGCGGAGCGGCAATGGCTGCCGGCCCCCAGCCCTACGTAATTCCCACCCACGTTGTTCCAGACATCGTTGTAATCCACCTGGGGCAGAGCGCCCTCGACGGCATAGATGCCGCCACCAATGGACGCGGTATTGCTGGCGACGATGTTGGCCTTGATCTCTGGCGCACCCTGACGGATGAACAGACCGCCGCCCTGGTTAGCCGCCTCGTTCTTGTAGAACGTGTTGTGGCGCAGGAGAGGAGAGCCATCGTATATGTAGATACCACCGCCCCGGTCGCCGCTGCTACTGTTGTTATAGATGAGGTTGTTTTCCAAAGAGACGGAGCCATCCGAGACATAGGCCCCCCCGCCGTCGTTGCCGGCGGTGTTGCTATAGAGACGGCTGCGGCGCAGGGTGAGGTTTCCGCCACCGACGTAGATACCACCACCCCAGAGGGTTGCATCGTTATCATAGATGCGCAGCTCCTCCAGCAAC
>JAOZPF010000126.1 GCA_029932895.1 Anaerolineae bacterium
AGATAGTGGACCTCCTGCCGCTCGACGCGGATATCCTCGACGCGGTCCCCGGAGATAAAGTTGCGTTGAGTTGTAGCGCCAGTGCGCAGGTTGCGTAGCTTGGTGCGGATGATGGCCTTGCCCCGGCCGGGCTTGTAGTGCTGGTATTCTAGCACTTTGTACAGCTCGCCGTCCATCGTAAAGGTCACGCCATTGCGCAGTTCATTGACATCGATCATTCCGTTCTCCCATCATGGTCAGAGTGCCCGCAGCCTGGTCGCGGGGATGCAGGCATTATACCAGCCCTGGGCTTGTCGTCAACCTACTACGGCTGTTTTCCCGCAGGCTGGTGGAGAGGATGGCCTCGTGCAAGTGAGGGGCCGGCGTCGTTTCGTTGCCTGGGGATCACTCCCCAGCCACGTTTGAAGCGGCGTAATCCAATGCCGAGGCGCACATAACTGCCAGGATGGAAAGCAGGCTGACGTCGTTATCGGTGAAATCATCCCCAGAGCGCTTGTTGAGGACCTCGATGACTCCGAACACCTTGCCTCGCGCGGCCAGCGGTACTGCCACCATCGAACGGGTCACAAAGCCAAAGCGTTGGTCCACTGCGGGCAGAAAGCGCGGGTCGGTGCGGACATCATTGACAATGACCGGCTCGACGTGTTCGGCCACCCAGCCGGCGATGCCCTGCCGCCGGTCGAAGCGATAGCCGGGGAGCGTTTCGTGCACCGTACCATGCACCAGCACGAACACCAGTTCGTCCGTCTCTTCGTCGGTCAGCAAGAGGGAGCCATCGACAGCGTCGAGTAATGTCAGGGCGCAATCCAGCGTCTCGTCCAACATAGCCAGGATGTCCTCTTGGGGTGTGAATCGTTGTACCGTCTGCTGCAATCTCTGGAGAGCGCGGATGTAGCGACGTAGGGAGTGGACCTCTGCGGTCAGCAGTCTGTTTTCCTCCTGCAGGCGTGCGTTTTCTTGCTGCAGGAAGCGCGTGAGGCGGGTATCTTGGGCCGGCATCATCCCCTCCTGGAACGCTATAGCTAGGGGCGGGGTCGCCCTTTGGGATTTTACGTCACTGCTCAGACAGTTCCTTCAAAGATGGACTGAGCAGTTACGATTTTACAGCATTTCTGGGCAGAGCGCCAGTAGGGGGTGTAGGGATGAGCGCTTACAGCAAGCGCGGCCTACGGACTGTTCTCCCAATTCGCCCAGAGTGAAATGCACCCGGGGTGTAGGCTCTGGTGGCAGCTTGACGACATCCTCCGGCTGGGCTACAATCGGTGCTGTGCGGGCGGTCCGCAAGGAGATGATAGATATGGGAGAGAGTGAGAAGGGGCCGGACCAGCGGTCCGGTGGGGGAGGGCGGTTCAGTCTTCTCGCCACCGATGGTCGTGCGCGGGCTGGATTGCTGCGGACGAGTCACGGGGAGGTCCCCACGCCGGTTTTTATGCCGGTGGGCACCCGGGCCACTGTAAAGGCCGTCAGCCCACGCGACTTGGAGGGGTTGGGAGTCGGGATTGTCCTGGCTAACACCTACCATCTCTACCTGCGCCCCGGCGACGAGCGGATCGCCCGGCTGGGGGGGCTGCACACCTTCATGGGTTGGGATCATCCCATCCTTACCGACTCGGGGGGGTTTCAGGTATTCAGCCTGGCTGGACTGCGCCGGATCGACGCCGATGGGGTGACCTTCCGCTCGCACATTGACGGCTCCGAGCACCGCTTCACCCCGGAGAAGGCGATCGGCATCCAGGAGAACCTGGGGGCCGACATTATCGTCTGCCTGGACGAGTGTGCCCCGTCCGGCGACTATGCGTACAACGTCGAGGCGCTGGCGCGGACCCATGCATGGGCGGAGCGGTGCCTGGCAGCCAAGAGCCGTGACGATCAGGCGCTCTTTGGCATCGTCCAGGGCGGGGTTTTCGCGGAACTGCGGGCACAGTCGGCGCGTTTTCTCACCGCTCTCGGCTTTGACGGTTACGCCATCGGAGGGTTGAGCGTCGGTGAGACAAAGGAGCAGATGCACGCCGTGCTGGAGGTGGTCGATCCGCTGCTGCCTGCTGACCTCCCCCGCTACCTGATGGGGGTTGGCACGCCGGAGGACTTGGTCGAATGCGTGGCGCGGGGGGTGGACATGTTCGATTGCGTGCTGCCCACGCGGATGGCGCGTAACGGTGGCGTGCTCACTCGCACTGGTCGGCTCAACATCCGCAACGCCCGCTTTGCCGACGACCCGGCCCCGCTAGAGCTAGGTTGCTCTTGTTACACCTGCACGCACTTTAGCCGAGCTTACCTCCGCCACCTGACCCTCGCCAAGGAGATACTCGGTCACCACTTGCTGACGCTCCACAACCTGCATCTTATGCTGACCATTGCCCAAGAGATCCGGGAGGCGGTCCTGGCGCGCAGGTTCCAGGCGTATCGGGAGACGTTCTGGAGCCGGTTCGCCTCCTGAAAGCTCGATTCCGGTGGAACTCGGCCCACCCTCCTGCAGGTTGTAGCAGGCCATCTTGCGGATACGAACCTGCTCTCCTGTGCCTCAGCTCCCCTCGAACCTGCGGGAGGGTGAGTAGCTACGTGGAATCTAGGCTTTAGCCGGTTTGCCGCCAGAAAGCTCAATCGCGGGCGCACACACAGGTTCGCTACTACCGTCCCAGCCTGCCCCATTCGCTGACCCTGTCTGCACTTGACCATTTGGTGCAGAGGTGTATAATTGGTGTTGGATTGACACGAACAGGAGCGAGGTATGGAGTACGCGGATTATCCCCGCCCGTCGGTGACCGTGGACATTGTTATCTTTGCCCTGTGCGATGAGGACCTACGGGTTCTGCTCATCAAGCGGGGGCATCCACCTTTCGAGGGCATGTGGGCCATTCCCGGCGGTTTTGTCGGCATCGACGAATCGCTGGAGGAGGCAGCGCTGCGCGAGCTGCGGGAAGAAACCAGCGTTGAGGATGTCTATCTGGAGCAGCTCTACACATTTGGAGACCCCGGCCGCGACCCACGAGGGCGGACCATCACAGTGACATATTTTGCGATCGCCCCGGCTGGTACACTCCGACCCCGCGCCGGGGACGACGCTGCCGAGGCCCGCTGGTGGTCGATCTATGACCTGCCGCCCCTGGCATTCGACCATGCCAACATCCTGGCCTATGCTCTACAGCGGTTGCGGTACAAACTGGAGTACACCGCCGTCGGCTTTGAGCTGCTGCCAGAGACGTTCACTCTGAGTGAGCTACAAGCCGCCTATGAGGTCGTACTGGGGGAAAAGCTGGACAAGCGGAACTTTCGCCGCAAGATCCTCAGCGCCGGAGTGATCGAGGAGACCGGTGGATACCGGAGTGGGGAAGGGCGCCCTGCCAAATTGTACCGCTTCCGCGACGACGCGGTGGCGGAGGTCAAAGCGCGCCGGCTTTTCCCTTGACAAGTTACGATTCTTGTGTATAATATAGGTGTGTTCGTGTAGAAAGTACACTAATTGTTCTTCTTTTTTTGTCGCCAATTAGTGTTCAGATGACACTAACGATAGGAGGAACAAGGATGACCGAAAACGAGAAGGCTTTTTTGGATTGGCTCGCCCGCTGGGAGGCGAACCTGCCGACGTTGGAGCTGGAGGAGATTGTGGCCACTCCTGCCCACGTGGCGCTGCTCTCCTCAGACCTCGTCAAGGGATTCACGACGGTTGGGCCGCTGGCAAGCCCCCGCGTCGCCTCGATTGTCCCCGGCGTGGTCCGTCTCTTTGAGCGCGCTTACGCGCTGGGCGTACGCCACTTTTTGTTGACCCAGGATGCCCACGACCCCGATGCCGTCGAGTTCTCCGCTTATCCCCCGCACTGCCTGGTCGGTTCGGTGCAGGCCGAGACGATCGACGAGCTGAACGGGTTACCTTTCTCCGATCTCCTGACGGTCTTGCCGAAAAACACGATCAGTTCTACCATTGGTACCGGCCTCAATGCCTGGCTCGACGCCCATCCTGAGGTCACAACTTTTATCGTCGTCGGCGACTGCACCGACATCTGTGTCTACCAGTTGGCGATAGACCTGCGGCTGCGGGCCAATCTCCTGGGAGTGCGCGACGGGCGCGTGCTCGTGCCCGCTAACCTGGTCCAGACCTTTGATATGGACGTGGAGACCGCGCTGGAGCTGGGCGCGCTGCCCCACGATGGCGACCTGCTCCACCGCCTGTTTCTGTACCACATGGCGCTGAATGGGGTGGAGGTAGGGACTCTCAACTAGGCTGTGGCCCGGAGCCGAACTTTAATCGGACATGATCTTTGTAGGGGCGGACCTACGTGTCCGCCCGGAGAACGCCGGCGATCAGTAAACAGGAAGGAGTTGTTATGTCATCACTCGTTGAAGAACTCGTGTCCTGGCTTCGGAGGCGACTGGCAGAGGCCGGGGCGGACGGCTTTGTCATCGGTCTCAGCGGAGGTGTGGATTCGGCCACGGCGGCGGCGTTGGCGGTGCGCGCCGTGGGGGCGGCCCACGTGCTGGCGGCGTTGATGCCCTGTCACTCTCAGCCGGAGGATGCCCGCCTGGGGCAAGAGGTGGCCGAGTCGTTGGGTATCCCTACCCTCACCGTGGACCTGAGCGCCGCCTACGATGCGCTGCTCGCGGTTCTTCCTCCCTCTGATCACCCTCTGGCCGCGGCTAATGTCAAGCCGCGCCTGCGGATGGTCACGCTCTACTACCTGGCCCAATCGCACAACTATCTGGTGCTCGGCTCCGGCAACAAGACCGAGATCATGATCGGCTACTTTACAAAGTACGGCGACGGCGGGGTCGATCTCTTGCCCTTGGGCGACCTCTCCAAGACCCAGGTGTGGGAGTTGGCCCGCGAGCTGGGCGTGCCGCGGGAGGTGGTCGAGCGCCCGCCCACCGCCGGCCTCTGGCCCGGTCAGACCGACGAGGGAGAACTGGGCATCACCTACGCTGAACTCGACCGCACCCTGGCGGCCATCGAGGTGGGCGATACCGCCGGGACCGACCCCACCGTGTTGGAAAGGGTGCAGGAAATGGCAGCCCGCTCCGCCCACAAGCGGGCGATGCCGCCGCTGTTTCGCATCACCTGAGGGAGGCGAGATGTCACACATTACCAAGTTTCTGTTTTGGAAACACCTGCGCGCTGAGCCGAATCAGTACATCATCCACTATCGCGGCGGCAAGCTGGTGCGGAGCGGGGTGGGGCTGGCCTATTGGTTCCTGCCCCTCTCGGCGGCGATATCCCAGGTTCCGGCTGAGGATATCGAGACCACTTTTGTCCTGCGGGAGCGGTCGTCCGACTTTCAACAACTGACGGCTCAGGTGACGCTGAGCTATCGCTTTAGCGACCCGGAAAAGGCGGCGCAGCGGATCAACTTTGGCATCTCGATCGAGAGTGGCGTGTGGGTCGAGCAGCCTTTGGAACTGCTGGCGAACCTGTGGGCTCGCTGGGCGCGCCAGCCGGCGCGCACCTCCCTGGCGGGAATGACGCTGGTCGAGGCGGTCCGTTTTGGAGCCGACCGCACCAGGGACGCGCTGGAACGGGCTTTGCGGGAGAATGCCGAGATTCAGGAGATGGGGCTCTCGCTGGTGAGCATTCAAGTCGACCAGGTCGCGCCGACCGCTGAACTGGAAAAGGCGTTGCAGGCCCCTACCCGCGAGGCGATCCAGCAAAAGGCGGACGAGGCCACCTTCCAACGCCGCGCCCTGGCGGTGGAAAACGAGCGCGCGATCAAGGAGAATGAGCTGGCTACCGAGATCGAACTGGCGCGGCGGCAGGAGGAACTGATCCGCCAGGAGGGCGATAACCAGATGCTCGCCATCAGCCAGGAGGCCGAGCGGCAGCGGTTCGCCGCCGAGGCCCAGGTGGAGCGGCAGATGATCGTTGCCCAGGGCGAGGCGCGCCAGACGCGCGTCCGCTCCGAGGCAGAGACAGAGGCACGGCGCTTGCTGCTAAAAGTGGAGACGGAGGCTGAGGCGCACCGCGTTGACCTGTGGCGAGACGCTCCACCGGCGGTCATCTTTGGCCTGGCGATGCAGCAGTTTGCCGCCAAGGTGGGCAAGATCGAACACCTCAACCTCACCCCCGACCTGCTGGGCGACGCGCTGCAGCAACTGCTGCTGGGCCAGACCCAACCGAGTTGATGATGGACCAACGTCGCCGCCTGCCGCGCCTCGTCATTATCACCCGCAAGACGGGCCTGGAGCTGCTCCTAGAGCGCCACGGCACTCTGGCCCAGGCTCGTTTCTACCTCCAATCGCGGGGGCAGACTCTCGCCGAGTATACCGCGAGCCACGAGCGGTTCGTGGCGGCCCTGGAGCGTGTGCTGAGCGCGATCCCGCCTGATCAGCGCCGGGTGCGCGTCGACCGTGATGATCTCGACCGCTTTCTCTTTGCCGCCGATGACCTCATCCTGGTGGTGGGGCAGGACGGGTTGGTGCCGAACACGGCCAAGTACCTACAGGGCCAGTTGATCATCGGCGTCAACCCTGACGCCGATCGGTACGACGGTGTGCTCTGCCCACATTCTCCCTCTACTGTGGGCGATGTCCTGGCCTGGGTGGAACAACCACGCGAGGAGCGGTACCGCATTGAGCGCCGGACGATGGCTGTGGCGGAGCGAGAGGATGGGCAGCGGTTGCTGGCGCTGAACGAGGTCTTTATCGGCCATCGCTCTCACCAGTCGGCCCGTTACCGCCTGCAGGTGAACGACAGGGAGGAGCGGCAGTCATCCTCCGGCATAATCTGCGCCACCGGCACCGGCAGCACCGGGTGGGCCAAGTCGATCGCCCGCCAGATGAAGCTCGACCTGCCCCTGCCGCGGCCGGAGCAGCCCCGGTTGGCCTGGTTCGTGCGCGAGCCGTTCCCCTCTGTCTATACCGGCACCGACCTCGACTTTGGTTTTCTGGGGCCGGATGACCAGCTCGAGGTCAGTTCCGAGATGGGCACGGGCGGGGTGCTCTTTGCCGATGGGATCGAGGTGGATAACATCGAGTTTCTGGACGGGCACCGGGTTACTGTGCGCATCGCCGATAGCACGGCCAACCTGGTGGTCCCGCTGGCGTGAGGGAGGGAGAAATGGACCGTCGCCTGGTCAAGCTGTCCAAGTTCCTGGCCCTGCTTCTGCGCCACCAGCCGCAGCGGTTCGCCCTGGCGCTGGACGAGGAGGGGTGGGCGTCGCTCGCAGAGGTGATGGAGATTCTGCGGGGGTTGCCCAACTTTCGTTGGGCCACCCGCGCCGATGTGGTGCGCGTCGTCGAAGAAGGGAGCGGCGACGGCAAACGCCGCTTTGAGCTGTGCGAGGGCCGCATTCGTGCCATCCCCAGGGCCGGCGGCCGCAGAGAGGAGAGAGCGATATGAAACGATCCGACCAGTCAACAGCCGAGGGCATTCTGTTCACCGACCAGTATCAGCTTACAATGGCCCAACTCTATTACCGCGTGGGGCTGCACGAAAAGCACGTCCAGTTTGATTATTTCTTCCGCAGCTACCCGGATTACGGGTCGCACCAGGCTGGGTACTGTGTCAACGCGGGGTTGGAATGGCTGCTGGACTGGATACAGGAGGCCCACTTTCGGGAGCGGGATATCGCCTATCTGCGCGGGCAGACGGGGCGCGCGGGCCAGCAGCTATTTGATGACGATTTTCTCGCCTGGCTGCAGGCCAATGGTACGTTCAGCACCATCACCCTGCGCGCCGTTCCCGAGGGGCGGGTGGTACATCCCAACGTCCCTCTCGCTGTCGTCCAGGGGCCGCTTGCGGTGGCTCAACTGTTGGAGACACCGTTGCTCAATCACCTGAACTATCAGACCCTTATCGCCACCAAAGCCGCGCGCATCCGTGAGAGCGGACGCGGACGGCTGCTGCTGGAATTCGGGCTGCGCCGGGCGCAGGGGCGGGGGGCTAACGGCGGCGCGCGGGCAGCGCTCATCGGCGGGGCCGACTTTACCTCCAACGTCGGCATCTCCCACGTGCTGGGCTACCCGCCCAAGGGCACGCACGCGCACTCTATGGTTCAGGTGTTCATGGCTCTGGGAGAGGGGGAGCTCGGCGCGTTCCGCGCCTATGCCGATCTCTATCCCGACGACTGTTTGCTGCTCGTCGATACCATCGACACCCTGGAGAGTGGCCTCCCCAACGCTATTCGTGTCTTTGAGGAACTGCGGCGCCAGGGGCACGAGCCGGTGGGTATACGGCTTGATTCGGGCGACCTGGCCTACCTCAGCATCCAGGCGGCCAGGATGCTGGACGAGG
>JAOZPF010000127.1:0-5470 GCA_029932895.1 Anaerolineae bacterium
ACACCTCCGACGAGCATGGCTACCTCGAACCACGAGAGGAGGGTAACGAGACCGTGGGCGGAGCAGCGGAGATGATGACCCTGCTGCGCCGGGAGGGGTACGAACCGGATTCAGATACCGCGCTACTTCTCAGCGGCGGCGATATGTGGACCGGCCCGGCGATCTCCTCCTGGTTCCAGGGAGTGCCCACTGTTCAAGTCTTCAACAGCATGGGGTACGACGCGGCCGCCATAGGCAACCACGACTTTGACTTTGGGCAATCCGTGTTGAGCGCCAACAGCGGCGCGGCTGACTTTCCTTTCCTCGCCGCCAACCTGACCGACGAGGCGAACGGCGAGACACCAACATATGCCCAGCCCTATGTCATCCGCGAGGTCAATGGGGTCCGGGTAGGCATCATCGGCCTGAGCCTGGAGTGGACACCCGACATCGTGATGCCCGCCTACATCGAGGGGCTGTCCTTTGGCGACTATGAGCAGGCCCTGCGCGAGACCGTGCCCCAGGTCCGCGCCGCGGGCGCCGACCTGGTCATCGTCATCACCCACATTCCCCCCCGCGACCTGAGAATGCTGGCCTCCACCGCCGCCGAACTGGACATCTCTCTCCTGGCTGGGGGACATGCCCACGAGCTGACGACCACCGAGCGCCAGGGCGTCCTGGTGGTCGGCCCCGGCTGCTACTGGGAATATGTCGTCCGCATCGACCTGGTATACGACACAGCCAGCGGACAGGTGATCTCGCAGGAAGCACGAGCCATCCCCAATAGCCACCGCACCGCCGAGGGAAGCCCAGCCGAACCGGACCCCGAGATCGCAGCGCTGGTGAGCGATTGGGCCATCCAGACCGACGCGCTGCTGGGCGAAGAGATCGGCTACACCGAGACCGGTATACCCCTCAACTGGGAGCTATTCAATATGGTGACCGATGCTTGGCTGTGGTACTATCCCGGCGCCGACCTGGCTATCAGCAACCTGGGCGGCTTCCGCGACGAGATTCCGCCAGGGGAGGTCACTCTGGCCGACCTGGTGGCTGTCCTCCCCTTTGACAACACGCTGGTGGATGTGGAACTGACCGGCGCGGAGGTGCTGGAAAACCTGCGTTGTTGCGGCGGTGCGGTGGCTGGGATGACCGTTCGCCACAGCGCCATGGGGCTGGAGGTAACCTTGAGCGATGGCTCCCCCCTCGACCCACAGGCCACCTACCATGTGCTGGTCAACAACTATATCTACCAGGGCGGCGACGGTTACCGCTTTGCCGAGCAGGACCCCGATGCCTATGACACCGGCATCCAGTGGCGCGAGCCGGTGATCCAGTGGATACAGACGCAGGACAGTTCGCCGCAGCACCCGCTGGAGGAACTGTTGGACGGGACGCTACGGAGCGACTAGAAGTCTTGCCCACCTAGCCCACCGCTGCTATAATCACCCCCGTGACAGACAAGCGTTCCTCCCGCTGGCCTCCGCTGGTGGCGCTGCTGTGCGTCCTGGCCGTCGCCGCCGGGCTTCGCCTGGCGCTGCTGCCCGGCCTCCCGCTGGGCCTCCACTACGACGAAGCGGCAAACGGAATCCTGGCTGCCGAGATCGCACGCGGAGCCAAGTTCCCCGTCTTTATCTCCTCCTACACCGGCAAGGAGGTCCTCTTTTTCTACTGGGTGGGGGCCTGGATGCGGGTGCTGGGGGAATCGGTACTGGCTCTGCGGCTCACGTCAGCCATCATCGGTATCTGCACCGTCGGCGCGACCGCTTGGTCGGTCTATGAGCTTTTCCACCACCGCCGGGACCGACTGTGGGTCGGCATCATCGCGGCATCCTTCCTGGCGACCTCTTTCTGGCACCTGGTCCTCAGCCGGCTGGGCTTTCGCGCCATCACCCAGCCGCTCTTGCAGGCACTGACGGTAGGTGCTCTCTGGCGAGGGCTGCGGCTGGAGCGACGAGGATGGCTGGCGTTGGCGGGGTTTCTAGGCGGGGCAACGCTCTACACCTACCTGGCCGCCCGCGCTTTTCCCCTCGTCATCGGTGCCGGGCTCCTGACCCTGCTGATCGTCGACCGCCACCGCTTCCGCGCCCGCTTGGGCCAGATGGCCCTCTTTGCCCTGGTCGCAGCGGCGACCGTGGCCCCTCTGGCCGCCTACTTTGCCGCTCACCCCGCCGCGCTGACCACACGGATGGGCCAGGTCGCCTCCGGGTCGTGGTCCGAGGCGTGGAGTGGCATCCGCGCCTGCTTGGGAATGTTTTTCCTCCGCGGCGACCCCTACATCCGCTTCAACCTCCCCCACCGTCCGCTGTTCGACCCAGTCACCGGCAGTCTCTTTCTCCTCGGCGTACTCGTCACCCTCATAAACAGCCGGCCCAAACACCAAAACAGCTCTCTGCCCGCCGCGTCCCGCGCCTTTCTCCTGTTCCTCCTGCCGATAATGATCCTCCCCAGCGCTCTGGCCACCGGCGAGATCACCCCCAGCAACCTGCGGGCCGTGGGGCTGCTCCCCTTTGTCTATGCCTTCCCCGCCCTGGCAATCGCCACCCTCCTCCGCCTCGCAATTCGCAATTCGCAATCCGCAATCCGCAATCCGCAACTCGCTCTCCTCACCCTCCTCCTCCTCGCCCTGACCACACCCCTCACCGCCCGCCTCTACTTTCACGACTGGGCTTCCTCCCCCGCCCTCTACGAGGCAGCCGACGGCGATCTGGTGGACGCGGCGGCCTATCTCAACCAGAGCGACCTGACCGCAGTCACCCCCTACGTCGCTAGCATCCACTACCGCCACCCAACTCTCGCCTTCCTGGCCAAAGAGTACGCAGCCGTGCGCTGGCTGACCGGGGGTAGGACGGTGGTATTCCCCGCCGCAGGCAGCGGGTTGCTCATCCTGCCCCGCTCCGCCGACGGGGATCGGGAGTGGATCGAGGAGCGGCTGGGCGAGGATGCTTGCCTGCCCACCCCCACCGGCCCCGATGGTCATCCCGCCTTCCACGCCTACCGCGTCCCCGCCAACGCGGCCCCCACCCCCGCCCACACCGTCCGCGCCGACTTTGGCCATGTGGCGACGCTGCTGGGATACGACCTGATGGGAACGGCACGCTCCGGGGAGGAACTGGACGTGATTCTCACCTGGCGGGTCGAGGCTACTCTACCGGACGACACCCTGCCAGCACTCCGCCTGACTGACACCTGGGGTAATGCATGGGGAGAGACCCGCCCTTTCCACTACCCGGCGGAGCAGTGGACGCCGGGCGAGGTCGTGCTGGACCACATATCACTGCCGGTCGCACCGGGTGCCCCGCCAGGAAGGTACCGGCTGGGGCTGGCCTTTTACGCCGCCTCCAGCACCACCTACCTGCCGCTCCTCGACCCAGCGGGGGCCTACGCGGGCATCGACGTCGGGCTGCCGGTCACGCTGGAGCTGGCCACCACGCCCCCCAGCCCGGCCGACCTGGGGATAGGGCACCGTCTTGACCGCGCGACCGACGCCGGGCTGACCCTGCTGGGGGCCAACCTGGACACCACCACCGTCCGCCCCGGAGAGCCTGTCCGCCTGACCCTCTTTTGGCAGGCCGACCGCGCGCCCGAGACCGATCTGACCGTGCGCCTGGAGCTGGACCAGACGACGCTCTACCAGGGCGCGCCGGTCCACGATACCTACCCCACAAGTCATTGGAGCGCGGGCGAGGTCGTCGTCGACCGGTACACGCCACGGCTAGAGCGAGAGACAGAGCCGGGAACCTACTCCCTCATCCTCTCCCTTAGCGACGCCGAGGGAAACTTGGCCCTGGAGCCACTCGACCTGGGCGAAGTCAGGGTCGAGGCCACAGAGCGGACCTTTGGCCCGGTCCAGATGGACCACACTGTCGAGGTGACCCTGGGCGACGAGGTAGAGCTGCTCGGCTATGACATCTCACCAGCGGAGCCATCGCCCGGCGATCAGGTGACCATCACCCTGGCCTGGCAAGCTATGAAGGAGATGAGGTCATCCTACACTGTCTTTATCCACCTGCTAGGAGCCGACGCCGCCGTCGTGGCTCAACATGACGGGGTGCCCGTGGGAGGCACATACCCCACCTCCCTCTGGGTGCCGGAAGAGGTTGTACTCGACCCCCACGTACTGGAGCTGCCAGCCGACCTACCGCCGGGGCAATACGATCTAGAGGTGGGTATGTACATCATCGAGAGCGGCGTGCGGCTGGCAGCAGAAGGCTCCCCCGATGGAGCCGTCCACCTGATCCTGACCCTCCCCACGCCGGAGCAGTGAGCCAGCCACACCGGCAGGCCAAAGCCAGCCAACAGTTTCCCTTTTCCTCTAGATTGTGTTATGATTTCAGCGATGTACTTGCAACTTGCAGCTTGCATGGAGGAGGGAAATGCCCGTCACAAGAAAACGACTCTCTGCCCAGGACCTATACCGTTTCCGACTGATCACCGATTGCCAACTCTCGCCCGACGGCAACCACGTCCTCTTTTGCGTCCAGCGCGTCGACAAAAAACAGGAGAAAACATTCTCCAACCTGTGGGTCGTCCCCACCAGTGGAGGCCGTCCGCGCCAGTTCACCTACGGCGACCAGGTGGACAGCCAGCCCAAGTGGTCGCCCGATGGAAGCGAGATCGCTTTCCTCTCCAACCGGGCGGACGAGGAGCAGCCACAGGTCTATGTCATCCCCTTCCACGGCGGTGAGGCGCGGCCACTGACCAACTTGAAGGGCGATTTCGGCCCCTTCGAGTGGTCGCCCGACGGTCGGCAGTTGGTCTGCCAGTTCCGCAAAAAGGACCAGGAGGTCATCGAACGGGAAGCCGACGCGCGGAAAAAAGAGTTGGGCGTCCTCTCGCGCCACATCACCCGCGTGTTCTTCAAGCTGGATGGGAGTGGATACCTGCCCCGCGAGCGCTGGCACATCTGGACCATCGACACCCGCACCGGCCGGGCCAGACAGCTCACCAGCAGCGATATCTATGACGAGCTGCAGCCGAGCTGGTCGCCAGACGGCAAGCGGATCGCCTTTTGCTCCAACCGCAGTCCGGACCCCGACCTCGATCCCGATGCGATCGACCTCTTCGTGATGCCAGCCGCGGGCGGGGAGCCCAGCAGGATCAAAACGGTAGTCGGTCCCAAATCAAACCCCGTTTTCTCGCCAGACGGGAGGTGGATCGCCTATTTTGGCCAGGAAGGAAAGGGGGTGTGGTGGAAGAACGTCAGCCTCTGGGTCGTCCCGGCCGACGGCAGCGGCGAGGCGAGGAACCTGACCGCGCCGTTTGACGTCCACGTCTCACCCGACACAGGCAACGATCTCCCTGGCTCTCCCGGTCAGACGCCCCCCACCTGGTCCAGCGACAGCAAGCGGCTCTTTTTCCAGGTCTCTCGTCATGGCGACACCACCCTCCAATCGATCGCGGTCGGCGATGGTCCCGGGGAGTTGCAGCCAGTGATAGGGGAAAAGGGCGTTGTGGGGCGCTTTGGCCTTGACAAGGCCGGAACCCGCCTAGG
>JAOZPF010000127.1:5480-8216 GCA_029932895.1 Anaerolineae bacterium
AGGTCTGGGTGCGGAGTCCCTCTGGCGGCCGTCCGCGCAAGCTGACGCGAGTAAACGCCAATCTGTTGCGCGCCCGCGACCTGGGGGAGATGGAGGAGGTCTGGTTCAAAGGGGCCGCGGGCAATGACCTGCAGGGCTGGATACTCAAGCCACCAGACTTTGACCCCTCCCGCCGCTACCCCTCCATCCTCGAGATTCACGGCGGCCCCAAGCTTCAGTACGGCAACTACTTTATGCACGAGTTCTACTTTCTCGCCGCTCATGACTATGTCGTCTACTTTTGCAACCCGCGCGGTGGGCAGGGGTACGGCGAAGCCCACTCCAAGGCGATCTGGAACAACTGGGGCACAGCCGATTACGACGACCTGATGGCCTGGACCGACCTGGTCCAGCAGCGACCATACATCGACCCAGAGAAGATGGGGGTCACCGGGGGCAGCTACGGCGGCTATATGACCGCCTGGATCATCGGCCATACCAACCGGTTCAAGGCCGCGGTCGTGCAGCGGAGTGTCAGCAATCTGATCAGTATGTACGGTTCCAGCGACTATAACTGGTCCTTCCAGGCCGAGTTCGGCGACGAGCCGCCTTGGGAGAGCGTCGAGAACTATTGGCGGCAGTCGCCGATCAAGTACATCGGCAACGCCACCACCCCCACCCTCGTCATCCACAGCGAGCAAGACCTGCGGTGCGCCATCGAGCAGGGGGAGCAGGTATTTGTAGCCCTCAAACGGATGGGGGTTGAGACCGAGATGGTCCGCTTCCCCGACGAACCCCACGGGCTTTCCCGTGGCGGCCGCACCGACCGGCGCATCGAGCGGCTGAACCACATCCTGCGCTGGTTCGACCGATATCTGAAAAAGGGATAGAAAAGAGGCCAAGATGTCCAACCCTGTCAGCATCATCAAAGTCGCCGCCACCTCGCGGCCGGCCGCCGTAGCGGGGGCCATCGCCGGGATGGTCCGCGAGGGGAAGAACGTGACCATCCAGGCCATCGGGGCCGCGGCTGTGAACCAGGCCGTCAAGTCCATCGCCACCGCCCGCAGCTACCTGAAGGAAGACAACATCGACATCTCTTTCATCCCCACCTTTGCCGAGGTGATGATCGACGAACAGGAGAGAACAGCCGTCCGCATGCAGGTACTGCGAAGGTGCTCGGACGACGCGGAAGCCGCCGGCTAGCCCGCGTGGGACGAGCCCGACAGCCCATCGCGCATGGGACGAACCATCGAGCCTTGTCCACGGTCGCCGCTCTGGCCGTGAGCCGAACTGTGCACGAATGGCTGCAAACAGGGCCCATCACTGGCCAAGTGCTGGCCGTATTTGCCCGCACCTGCGACCTGCTTCTCCCCCAGGGCGAGGTGGTCGCGCTGGTGCCCCCCGATGTTGGGAACGGTCCCTTCAACGTGGTGGTACCAGAGCCAGCGGAGCTCTGGGCCTTCCTCGAGCCAGGAGCGGCGGCAACGCTGACCTCTGAATCCATCAGCGCTGGCGGCCTCACGGTGGCTCTGGGGCAAGCCAGCATCTGGGAGCCGCGACCGGACTGGGAACGCTGGCGTGCCTATCGCCTCACCATTCTATCCCGACTCGGCTCGGTCCGCGCCACTTGCCTTGCAGTACAGAATGGCCCACCGTCCTACGGCAAGAGCCTGCTCGCCCTCCTCAATCCTCCCGCCGGGCCCCTCTCTCCCAGCCAGCAGGTAGCCAGGGAGGCTCTGCGCGAGTTGGAGGCTGGCTGGGCCGGCGATTCGGTCCGCTTGCGCGAGGGGACGGGCCGATTGGCCGGCCTGGGTGCGGGCCTCACTCCCAGCGGGGACGACCTGCTCGTTGGCGTGATGCTCTGGGCGTGGCTGGCCCACCCCACACCAGCAGCCCTCGGCCGCGAGATCGTCGCGGCGGCCGCCGGGCGCACCACTGTCCTCTCCGCTGCCTTCCTGCGGGCCGCCGCGCGCGGGGAATGCAGTGACCCGTGGCACGCGTTGCTAGAGACGCTTGCCACGGGTCAAGAGATCACCGCTGCCACGAGGGGTATCCTCGCCCACGGCGCTACCTCCGGCGCCGACGCGCTGGCGGGGTTCCTGTGGGCCGGGGCACTGCCCCCGGTCTGAACCACCGTCACACGGCGGAGTCGGCCCCGATGCGGCGATAGAAGAGCGGCAGAGGGTCCACCGGCTCCGGGCCGATGGTGTAGGCCGCCAGCAGTCGCTCCCGTGCTTTGGCCAGTTTGGCCTCATCGTTGGCGTGGATGGTCAGGAGCGGCGTCCCCTTCTGCACCCATTCGCCCACCTTGTAATGAGTCACCACCCCCACCGCGTGGTCGACAGACTCCCCCTTCTGCGTCCGCCCACCACCCAGGTCCACCACCGCCAACCCCACCTCGGCGGCGTTCACCCGCTGCAGATAGCCGCCCGTTGTAGCCGGGACCGGCTCGATAAACCGGGCGCGGGGCAGCCGCTCCGGTTCATCAACGGCCGCCACATCACCATCCTGGGCCTCCACCAGAGCACGGAACCTGCGCCAGGCCGCCCCAGAAGCGATAGCCGCGGCAGCCATCTCCACTCCCTCTTCCACATCAGCCACCTTACTGCCCAGCACCAACATCTCCCCCGCCACCGTCAGACAGTGCTCCCGCAGGTCTGCCGGCCCCCCTTCGTGGAGGACATCGACGACCTCTCGCACCTCCAGCGCGTTCCCCACCGCCCAACCTAGCGGCTGGTTCATATCAGAGATGAGGGC
>JAOZPF010000128.1:0-3021 GCA_029932895.1 Anaerolineae bacterium
TCTTGAGATAGCGGAACAGGAACGAGGCGACGGCCTCTGTAGTCTTGAGCATCACGTTGCCGGTAAAGCCGTCGGTGAGGATCACGTCGGCCACGCCTCGCGTGACCTCCTTTGGCTCCACGTTGCCCACAAAGTTGAGGCTGCTGGTGGAGAGGGCGGCGAACGCATCCCGCACCAGCATATTCCCCTTGTTGGCCTCCTCCCCGTTCGAGACCAGGCCGACGCGGGGGTTGTCGATTCCCCACACTTTCTCTGCATAGGCCACGCCCATGTGGGCGAATTGAACCAGGTCTTCCACTTTGGGATCGGCTGTAGCGCCGTTATCAAGCAGGAGAACCGGTGTTTGGGCGACCGGGTAGATGGTAGCCAGGGCTGGTCGTCGGACCTTGGCCCCGCCAGGCCCGCGGATGCGCCCCAGGTCAAAGAGGGCCGAGGCCAGGACGGCAGCGGTGTTACCGGCGGAAAAGAATCCGTCGGCCTTGCCCGTCTTGACCATCCGCATCGCCACGCGGATGGAGGCTTCTTTCTTGGCCTTGACCGCGTCGGTGTGCTCGTGCATAGCGATCACCTCCGCGGCATGGGCCACAGAGATAGAGAGGCCGGACGTGTCGTGCTTTTCCAATTCCGGCCGCACCACCTCCTCCGGCCCGACGAGGATAATCTCGTCGGACCACTCCCGCGCCGCCATCACCGCGCCAGCCACGTCCGGTGCCGGATGGTCATCAGAACCCATCGCGTCCACTACGATACGCATACTTCCCTCCCCCCGCCTGCTGATGGGTCATTGTACCCTGCCTGGAACAGGTTGACAAGTGGGCGGTGGTGGGTATAATAAGCGCGCCTGCCCCGGTGGCGGAATTGGCATACGCAGCAGGTTGAGGGCCTGTGCTCGCAAGGGCGTGGAGGTTCGAGTCCTCTCCGGGGCACACAAGCGCCGCCTGGTTGAGCGGCGCTTGTTCGTTTCACTGGACATATCGTGGGTTTGTGTTAGAATTTCGGCGCGCTCGATGAGAGCGCGTTCGTTATGGCGACGCCGAGCGCGGTTGGTCTCACCACCGCGCGGGCGGTTGCGCGGCCAAGTTACGGTAGGAAAATGCTCAGACAACTCGTTCACAAAGGCATTCTCGTCTCTGAAGTATCGTTGCCCTCCCGCCTCGAACTGGTCGTTCGCGGCGAGCGCAAGCCGCTTTCGCGTACACAGATCGAGATGGCGCTGGCGTGGGCCAGGAAGCAAGGGACTCCCTACGTCGAGGACCCGGTCTTTGTCCGCAACTTTATGCGTGATTTCAGCGCCGCCCTGTCCATAGAGCCACCGCTGCGCGTGGAGGAGGTCGATTTTGGGCCAGCGTTGGCTATCGTGCAGGCGCAACGTGCCGCCAAGGAGCGGCTGACGCGGGAGGAGCGCAAAGCGCTGGCGGCGGAACGCAAGGCCAAACGAGAGCAGCTCAAGGAAGAGTACGGCTATGCCATCGTGAACGGCGAGCGGGTCGAGATTGCCAACTATGTCGCCGAGCCGAGCGGTATTTTTATGGGCCGCGGCAAACATCCGCTGCGGGGCCGCTGGAAAGAAGGCCCCCACCAGAGCGATATCACACTGAACCTCAGTCCCGATGCCCCCATCCCCCCCGGCGACTGGGCGGCGATTGTCTGGCAGCCCGAATCCCTGTGGGTGGCGCGTTGGCGCGACAAGCTCTCTGGCAAGCTCAAGTATGTCTGGCTGAGTGACGCCGCGCCGGTGAAGCAGGAACGGGAGGCAGCCAAGTTCGACCGGGCGGTTGAGTTGCACAGAAACCTGGACCGCGTGCGCGCGCATATTGAGCAGGGATTGGACGCCCCTGACCCCCGGCGACGGATGGTCGCCACCGCCTGCTACCTGATCGACGCTCTCTGCCTGCGCGTGGGAGACGAGAAAGAGCCCGACGAGGCCGACACGGTCGGCGCGACCACTCTGCGGCCCGAGCACATCACGCTGCACCCCGACGGCCTGGTCGAGTTCAAGTTCCTCGGCAAGGACTCGGTTCAGTGGCATAAGAAACTCGTTCTCCCCCCCACCGTCCTGCGCAATCTCCACGAGCTTGTGCAGCAGGCGCGACCGTCCAACTGGGCCGGGAGCGGCAAGCGCCACCCCACGCGGGACAAACCGCAGCTCTTTCCCGACATTCACAGCAGCGACGTCAACGCCTATCTCTCCGAGGCCCTGCCAGGGCTGACAGCCAAGGTCTTTCGCACCCACCACGCCACGCAGGCGGTCGCGGACAGCCTGGAATCCTCCGCGGTCGGGCCAGGCGACCCGGAGTACAAAAAGTGGGCCGCGACCGCACAGGCCAACTTGGATGCTGCTGTGCTCTGCAACCACTCCAAGAAAGCGCCAGCGAACTGGCGGGAGCGGAGCCAGCGCGCCGCCGAGCGCCAGGCAAAGCTCAGGGAGCGGGTGCAGCTTCGCCGCGCCCAGCTCCGAGAAGCGAAGGAAGCATTGCGTGCGCTGCGCCGCGAGTTCCGCGAGAAGAAAAAGAGCGCCCGGACGGACGTCCAGCGGCAGCGAATCCAAGTTCGCTACGCAAAAAAGATCGAACGGGCGGAGAACAAGATCGCCACCGCTCAGGAGAGGTTGGAGCGGGCCCGCATCGCGCTTGACAAGGCCCGGATTCGGGACGGGATCACTGCCAAGAAGCGCACCTGGAACCTGGGCACCAGCCTCAAATCATACATCGACCCCCGCGTCTTTTACCGCTGGGGCCAGCAGGTTGATTATGATGTGCTGGAGCGGTATTATCCCAAGGGGTTGCGGCGCAAATTCGCCTGGGTGAGAGAACGGGAGAAGTAGGGCTCGTGTGGGGCCGAGGCTCTAGCCGGCCTACCGCCTGCCGGCACCGCTCCGGTGGGATGGAGGCTTCAGCCGGTTTATCGCCCACCAACGCTATCCTGCCGGAATGGAGGCTTCAGCCGGTTTGCCGCTTGCCAACGTTATCCTGCCGGAATGGAGGCTTCAGCCGGTTTACCGCTTGCCAACGCCATCCTGCC
>JAOZPF010000128.1:3121-8174 GCA_029932895.1 Anaerolineae bacterium
GGAGGCTTCAGCCGGTTTACCGCTTGCCAACGCCATCCTGCCGGAATGGAGGCTTTAGCCGGTCGTGGCCAGCCGAGTTGATACGTGCATTGACAGGCTCTCCGAAGCAGGGTATACTCGCCCACACTCTATGCGACTCAAGGCGCTTGAACTCCAGGGATACAAGTCCTTCGCCAGCCGGACGGAGATGCTGTTTCCGACCGGCATTACCGCCATAGTCGGCCCCAACGGCTCCGGCAAGTCGAACATCTCCGATGCTATCCGCTGGGCATTGGGCGAGCAGAGCATGCGCACGCTGCGGGGCAAGTCGACGGTGGACATGATCTTTTCCGGTGCCAAGCGGCGCGCACGGGCGGGAATGGCTGAGGTGCTGCTGACGCTGGACAATGAGAGCGGTTGGTTGCCGGTCGATTTCACCGAGGTCACCATCGGCCGCCGTGCCTTTCGCTCCGGCGAGAGCGAGTATCTCCTCAATGGCAACCGTGTCCGCTTGCGCGATCTCTCCGAACTGCTGGCGGAGAGCGGTCTGGGCCAGCGCACCTACACCGTCATCGGGCAGGGATTGATAGACACCGCCCTCTCCCTCCGCCCGCAGGAGCGGCGGGCTCTGTTCGAGGAGGCGGCCGGGATCGCCGTGTACCGGGCGCGGCGGGAGGAGGCGACGCGGCGCTTGGAGGAGACGGGCCGAAACCTGGAGCGCGTGCGCGACATTCTCACCGAGATCGAGCCGCGTCTCAAGCGTCTGGAGCAGCAGGCGGAGCGCTACCGGGAGGTCGAGCGGGTCTCGGCTCACCTTCATCGCCTTCAGCGGACCTGGTACGGCTATCATTGGGGGCAGGCTCAGACCGCGTTGCGGGCCGCCCAGGAGCGGGCACGGTCGTTGGAGAGGTCGCTGGCTGCCCGCCAGGAGGAGGTGGAGGCGGTTGGCGCGCAGTTGGCCGACCTGCGGCGGCAGCAGACGGCACTGCGGGGCCGGCTGCGGGATGCCTACCGCCGCACCGCCGACCTGCACGATCAGGCTGACGCCACCCAGCGGGAACTGGCTACCCTCGCCGAACGGGCGCGGTTGCTGGCGGCGAGGCGGGAGGAACTGCTGGCGGAGTCGGAACCGCTGCTGGCCCAAGAGCAGGCGCAGGCGGAGCGGACCCGGCGGGCTGGAGAACAGGTAGACGCGCTGCGCGCCCGGGCCGTCGCCCAGGAAACGCGCGTCCGCGAGCTGGAGCAGGAGCTGGAAACGCTGCGTCGCCAGGCCGAGGAGCAGGACCGCCGTCGTTCGCAGGCTGTGGAAAAGATGCAGGCGCTGCGGGAGCGACGCGAGGAGCTGGAAACGGCTGTGACCGAGGCCCATGCTGCCGAGATGCGCCTGGAGGCGGAGCAAGCTCTGTTGGCCCGCATGCGGGAGGAGGCGGCCGGCCTGGAGCAGGGAACCCGCTCTCTCCTGCAGGCCGACCTTGCCGGAGTGGAGGGGGTGCTGGGGCGACTGATTCAGGTCCCGCCAGAATGGGAGCGGGCACTGGAAACGGCGTTGGGGCCGCGGGCGCAGGCGCTTGTGGTGCGGGATTGGTCGGCGCTGGAATCGGCCCGGGAAGCCTTGCTCCCTGGCGAGCGGGCGGTGCTTCTGTTGGCTGACGCGCGGACCGAGCGGTGGGATGCGCCCGCTGGCTGTGTCCGCGGGTCCGACGTAATCACCTGCCCGGACCGGTTGCGCCCCCTGGTGACGGCTCTTCTGGACCGGGTGTTGCTTGTGGACGACCTGACGGCAGCGCGGTCGCTGCTGGCAGCCTTGCCGCCCGGCGGTCGGTGTGTGACGCGGGAGGGGGAGGTGATCGCTGCTGACGGAACGGTCACTTTAGGCAGCGGTGGCGGCGGGGTCCTGGCTCAGGAACGGGCGTGGCGGGAGTTGCCGGACCGCCTGAGAGCGGCGCGGGGTCAGCGGGAGAAATTGGAGGCGGAGAGCGCGCAGGTGGCGCAGGAACTGGAGGTGCTGGAGGCGGCCTTGCAGCAGGCGGAACTTCGCTCGGCCGAGGCCGCTGCCCAGGTGACCGCGGCCGAGTCGGGGCCGCTCACGCAGGCGCGAACTGACCTGGCTGTGGCCCGGCAGGCGATGGAGGGGCAGCAGCTTCTCTTCCAGCGAGAGGTCGCGGCGCTGGAGCGGTTGAAATCGCAGGTGGCTGCCCGCAAGACACAGGCCGAGGAGATGGCACAGCAACAGAGCGCGGCCGAGACGCGGTTGGCGCAGTTGCGAGAGGAAGGAAGCCGCTTCGCACGGGAGTTGGCCCAGGCGCGGGCCCGCATCGGCCCGGCGGAGGAGGAGCTGGCCCGTCTGGGCCAGGAGCAGGAACAGGTGGAAGAGCGGGAGCGGCGCGCCCGCGCCCGCGTGCGACAGATGGAGGAGCGGGTGAACGGTGCCCGGCTGGAGGTCGCCCGCTGCCAGGACCGCCTGGACCGGCTGCAGGAGCGCATTCGGGAGGAGCTTGGTCTGGTCGAGCTGGACGTGGCAGACCAGGTCACTGCCCAGTCCCCGCTGCCGCTGCGCCCGCTCGTCTCCCGGTTACCCATCGTGGAGCTGCTGCCAGAGGGGTTGCAGGAAGAGATCCAATTGCTCAAGGGACGCATCCGCCAGATCGGCCCCGTCAACCCCGGCGCCCCCGAGGAATACGCCGAGACGTTAGAGCGGTATCGTTTTCTCTCCGAACAGGTGGAGGACCTGGAGGCAGCCTCGGCGCGGTTGCAGGAGGTTGTTGCCGATCTGGACCAGATGATGAAGGCCGCCTTTCAGGAGACGTTCGAGGCCGTCGCCGAAGCCTTTGAAGAGATCTTTGCGCGGCTTTTCAACGGCGGGTCGGCTCGCCTCGAGCTGACGACCCCGGACGACCTGATGGAGACGGGGGTGGATATCGTCGCTCGCCCCCCAGGCAAGCGGACCCAGAGCCTGGCGCTGCTCTCTGGTGGGGAGCGGGCGCTGACGGCCGCCGCGTTGATTTTTGCCATCCTGCGCGTCCGTCCAACTCCATTTTGTGTGTTGGACGAGGTGGACGCGATGCTGGACGAATCGAACGTGGTCCGCTTCCGCACGATGCTGGAGGAACTTGCCACCGAGACCCAGTTCATTGTCATCACTCACAACCGGGGCACGGTCGAGGCGGCGGACACGGTCTATGGCGTCTCGATGGGCTCGGACGGGGTCTCGCGGATGGTATCATTGCGACTGGAGGGGAAAGAGGTGAAGCAAAGATGAGCCGGGTTGTGGTGTTGACGACGGGGGGAACGGTGGCAATGCGACACGACCCGCAGGCCGGCGGCGCCGTGCCGGCGCTGCGAGCGGCCGATTTCGCCGCCCTTTTGCCGCCGGAATCGCCGCAACTGGTGACGGACGAGGTCTGCAATCTGCCCAGTTCCCATTTCACGCTGGAGACGTTGTGGCAGATCAGAGAACGAGTCGTGGCTTGGACGCAAGACCCGGCGGTCGACGGGGTGGTAGTGACGCACGGAACGGATACGATGGAGGAGACGGCCTATCTCCTCGACCTGACGGTGGCGGGGGAAAAACCGGTGGTGCTGACCGGCGCGATGCGCACCGCGTCCGAACCGGGGGCGGATGGGCCAGCCAACCTGTGGGCGGCGGTCCGGGTGGCGGTCTCCCCGCAGGCGCGGGGGCTGGGAACGCTGGTCGTTCTCAATGACGAGTTGCACGCGGCTCGCTTTGTCACCAAATTGGACACACTCTCCCCCTCTACTTTCCACTCTCTGGGCTGGGGGCCGGTGGGACGGGTGGAGGGCGACCGGGTGGTTGTGCCTTTTCACCTGGAGCGGGAGGTCATCCCTTGCCCGCGGCTGGAGGAGCGGGTGGCGTTGGTCAAGTTGGCCGTGGGGATGGGGGCCGGCCCTCTGGAGGATGCCTTGGCGCGGGGGGCGCGGGGAGTGGTGCTGGAGGGATTGGGCGGGGGACGCATTCCCCCCTGGTGGCTGCCGCTGATCGAGCAGGCGATAGCCGACGGCGTCCTGGTAGTCGTCGCCAGCCGCTGCCCCTCGGGGCAGGCGTGGGACGCCTACGGGTACGTGGGCGGGCACCAGAGTTTGCGGCGGTTGGGTTGTCTCTTTTCGCCCGGACTGAACGGTCAGAAAGCGCGGGTGCGGTTAATGGTGGTGTTGGGTGCGGCCCGCGACCGGGAGGAAGCGGTCCGTTTGTGGCACGGCGTGACGTAAGGGAGGGAAAAGCTGGAAGCAATAGATCTGGCACGGGAGATCGTGGACATCCTCGCCGACAAAAAGGGAGAGGATGTGTTGTTGTTGGATATCAGTGAGCTGACGACGATTGCGGACTATTTTGTCATCTGCAGTGGAGGCAGCGACCGACAGTTGCGAGCCCTGGCGGAGAGCGTGCGGGTGGGGATGAAAAGAGAGCACGATGTCGCTCCGTTGCGGATGGAGGGCAAGGCGGTGTCTGGTTGGGTGCTGATAGACTATGGTGCAGTCGTCGTCCACATCTTTGCCCCTGAGCTGCGGGTTTTCTACGACTTGGAGGAGCTCTGGCGCGAGGGGCGGGTGGTGGTGCGCATCCAGTAGGATGGGGTATTGACCCCTCCTAGTGACGATGCCGCAGTTGCCCGCACCCGGCCTGAATCTCGATCCCCCGCCGCAGGCGGACGGTGTGAGGGATGCCGGCCCGCTCCAGGATGGCCGCAAAGGCTGCCACGGCCGCTGGGGAGGAAGGGCGTCCTGCGTAGGCTGGAGTGGGGTTGAGGGGAATGAGATTGACGTGCGCGGTCATTCCCTCCAGCCGGGCGACCAGTCCGTTGGCCTGAAGGGGGGTATCGTTGACCCCGGCGATGAGTGCCCACTCAAAGCTGATGCGCCGGCCAGTGCGGGCAAAGGCGCGGTGGCAGGCGGCAAAGAGCTCGTCCAACGGGTAGCGGAGGTTGAGGGGCACCAGTTGGTCTCGCAGTTCGTCGGTGGCGGCGTGGAGGGAGACGGCGAGGGTGACCTGCAATCCCTCTGCGGCCAGCCGGTCGATGCCGGGTACGACCCCGGCGGTGGAGATGGTCACGTGACG
>JAOZPF010000129.1:0-5140 GCA_029932895.1 Anaerolineae bacterium
AAGACGACGACGGGCTGATCGAGAGGAAGGCCCAGGGAGACCCTCCGCGCCGCGATCCTGTCCGCCGGCAGCACATCGGGGCGGAAAAAGTCCAGGTTGACGCAATCCGGCAAGGGCCGGACGCGGCCGCTTTCGTCACCGAGCGCCTGTCGCAGTTGCGCGGCCCCCTCACTAGTGGAGGTGATGATCACCTCTGCCATCTCGTCGATGCGCTCCTCCAGCAGGTGGGCCCAGCGGTACCACTGACCATCCGGGTTCAAAAAGTGGTGGTCGACCATCTCGCCGGTGAGGCTGCCCTGCCGGTCAAAGACCACAGGCAGGTGGCGCAGCCGGCCAAAAACCGCGCCCATCAGTGCCCCCTCGTAGAGATGACCGTGAACCAGGTCAAAGGGGCGGCGCAGGAGCAGCCCCAGCACCCGCCAGCCAAGAAAGAGATCAAAGGCCAGCTTGTGGAGGCTGGAACCGACCTCATAGTCGGCGCGCCACGGCGTGGGACGGGTACGGATGATCTCCAGGTCGGGCAGGTCACGCCCCTTGTAGTAGGTGACGATGGTGACCCGGTGCCCCAGTCGCTGCAGCACCCTCGCCTCTTCCAAGATACGAACGTGGCAACCGTAGTCGAGGAAGAAGGAGGTGGGGGCGATCATCAAAACGCGCAGGCTATCCAACAGAGTGCCCCGCCGCTACTCGTCCTCCCTATGAAGCTGTCGGCGCAACGTCCCACCGAACAGCATCCGCCTGATCTGCTCCCCAATTCCAGGCACATCTCCAAGATCAAGCGACTCCCCCCAGCCGGCCTCCGCCCGTTCCTCCACCCAGCGCGTGCGCCCACCCAGGGCCGATTCGTATGCCCCTTTCAACGACTCCTCGTCAGCGTCCACCAGCCAGCGCCGCAGGCGACCCAGCGCGTCGAGGAACATGTCGAGCCGCCGCACCAGGTTCTCCCGGTTGAGCAGGGCAGCCTCGAACCGACCGCCCGGGTCGGCCATCGCGGGGGCGGTCAGCGCCGCAAAGTCGTAGCCAGCCACCTTGCGCATCTCCACCCAGCCAGGGGAATCGACCGTCGCTTGCAAAAGCGCCACCGCGATGAGCGCCGGCAGGTCAGCCACCCCCGCCTGTAGCCCGTCATGCTCGAGGGGATCGAGGAAAAGCGGCCTCGCCTGCAACGCCTTGATCAACTCCAGCAGCCGATTCACGGCCCGAGGGTCGGTATCCCCCGCTGGCGTGATGCAATAGACCCCGTCACGAAAGAGATCCGCATCCGCCACCTCCGGGCCCACCAGTATCTCGCCCTCGTCCACCTCGGGGCCGGGGATCGGCAGTCCGGCGACGAAGCGGACTGTATCGGGCAGGTAGGCGCGCGCCCACTCCAGTACGGGCAGCTTGAGGCCCGCCGTATCCGTCACCACGCACCCCTCCTTCAGATGAGGGGCCACCTGCTGCAGCGTCTCGCGCACGGCCTGGAGCGGCAAGGCCAGGATAACCAGGTCGGCTCCCTCGCAGGCCGCCGGCAGGTTCCAGTTCGTCTCGTCCACCGCTCCCACCCGCTTTGCCTGGCGAGCGTTATCGGAATCGATGTCGTGGCCGATCACCTGCGGCGCCGGGTCCAGCCGGCGCAATGCCAGGCCGATCGACGTGCCCACGCATCCCAGGCCAATGATTGTCACGCGACCTTCCATTATACTCCTCTCTACCAACTTTCATCCACTTGTTGCAATTGGGCCAGCAGACGGCCCTCCTCGCTATCTGGTCGCTCTACCGGCCGCTCGTGGTGCCGGATGAGCGCCACGGCAAGCGGAGAGCAACCGGCCCGCGCTGCCCACTCCGCGCCTATCTCGGCGTGGTGCCGATAGAGGGTAAAGGGTCCCCCTCTCCCCTCACTCAGCCGCTCCAGGAGACGGGGGGCGAACCGGCCCAGAAGCACGACCGCCACCCTCACCCCCAACAAGAACGGCACCGCCGCCTTGCCCGCGTCGTGCAAAAGCGCCGCCACCAAAAGATCGTGCGCGCTCGCTCCCTGCGCCACAAGCGCCCGATAGACCGCCAGGCCATGCCGGCGGTCGGCCGGGGACATGCGGGCAAAGAGCGCCCGCTGCGCCGGCGTCAGCACCTCCTCGACCGGGCCCCAATCCTCCCCGACCAGCGAAGCAGTCAGGGCGCGAAAGAACTGCCGCGTCCGATAAACCGCCCGCTCGATCACTACCAGAACAAAATCCTCTCCAGTACGGACGCGACCGGCCATATCAATGAGCCAATGACATCAAAGCCCAGGTAAGGAAGAATAAAGAGCAACCCCACCAGGACATACGGGCTGTAGGGCCGTAGCGCCAACAACTGGTCCCCCATATGCGGAGGCAGCACTCCCGCCAACACCTTTTCCCCATCCAGCGGGTAAAAGGGCAAGAAATTGAACAGGGCCAAGCCGATGCTGATCTGAGCGATGAGCCACAGCACTTGGGCCAGGTTCAAGCCACTATGAACATAGAGATCGCCCAGGTTCAACAGACCCAGCCGGAACGGCACGGCGCATAGCACCGCCACCAGCAGGTTCGAGAGCGGGCCGGCGGAGGCGGAGAGCGCCATTCCTTTGCGCGCCTGGACCCGCATCCGATACGGATTCACGGGCACCGGCTTGGCCCAACCAAACCCCGTCAGCAGAATCAGCAAACTGCCAAAGATGTCCAGATGGACAAAGGGGTTCAGGCTGAGCCGGCCCCGCAGACGAGCCGTGTCGTCCCCCAATTCATAGGCCGACCAGGCATGGGCCCATTCGTGGATGGGCATGGCGACGAGCAGTACCACCACCCGCGCGAGTAATGTGGTAAGGGAAAGGCCAAAAGGCATCTTTTGTTCTCCGTAAATCTCTGACTATGTGCATTATAGCACAGAGTGGCTGGGCTTGCGAGGGGGGGAAACTCGGAACAATTTGTCAATTCGCAACACGTCCGGGCGATACCGCGCCCCCCCTGACCCGCTTTGGGAAAGCCCTGCCCAAACTGGAACGGACTGCTCCTTGTCATTCTACCCGTTCTGTGTTACACTTTTGTTTCGTAGAGTTCTTTTTGTTTCCCAAGGAGTGCGTATGCCCAAGTGGAGGATGGTACTCGGTGCGCTGATCATACTGGCATCCCTAGCGGCTGCCGGGGCGACCCTCTCCGCCGCCCCCCTCCCCCAGGAGGATGTATACGTCATCACCTATCCGACCAGCGGTGCGACCGTCAGCGGGCTGGTCGAGATCACCGGCTCTGTGAATCATCCCCAGTTCACCTCCTACGGCGTTTTTTACGCCCCCGGCCCCGCGGCTACGGAAAACTCGCAGTGGGTGCGGATCGCCTTTGAAGAAACTCCGGTGAGCAATGGGGTGCTGGCTACATGGGACACCACCGCCACCGACGAGAACGGGCAGCCCGTGGTGCCCAACGGGGTCTATACCCTGGCGCTGGCACGGTACCGCCAGGGAGGCAGCGGGCCGGACGTCCCTCTGTTCTTTGTGGAAAGCATTGCCGTGAACAACGAAGAGGCAACCCCCACCCCCACCCCCCCACCCGAGGCAGCGCCCACCGCGGTCGGAGTGACCCCGACGCCGATTCCCATCGAACAGCCACCCACCCCCACCGCCGCCCCAACCCCCACCCCTGCACCGGGGTCAGAGGGGACGACAGAGTCTCCCGTCAACGGAGATAACGGGGGTATAGGCGCTGCCCTCAATCCGTCCAGGCTGCGCGATGCCTTTGTCACCGGCGTCAAAATCACCCTCCTGTTCTTCGGCCTGTGGGGCATCTATGTCCTCGTCCGCGCCATCGTTCGCTATCTGCTACGCACGCGCAGGATCAGCTTGCCGTTCGACCTGCCGTGGAGGAGGTAGGGACAGGAGGTAAGAGGCGGGAGGCAGAGTGCGAGAGGCAGAAAGTAGAGAGCAGCACGACATCTACCTCATCGGCGGCCTGGGAAAACCACGCCGCCACTACGCCCACAACCCGCAAAACGCCGGGGCAATGTGCCTGCGTCGCCTGGCGGCGGCCCATTCCCTCTCGTTCAGCCGAAGCCGAAAGCGCGCCCGCGTCGCCGATGGGACCATCGCCAGCCACCGGGTCGTGCTGGCGCTGCCCCAGACCTTTATGAACGAAAGCGGCCGCCCTATAGCGCGCCTGGTCCAATTCTACCAGGTGACACCCGACCACCTGCTGGTCGTGTACGACGACCTGGACTTGCCGCTGGGGAATCTACGCCTGCGACCGGGCGGGGGTAGCGGAGGACACAAGGGAATGAAATCAATCATCCAACACCTCGGCAACGACGGCTTTGCCCGGCTGCGGATCGGCATTGGCCGCCCGCCGGGGCGAATGGACCCGGCTGACTATGTGCTACAGAATTTCACAGCAGAGGAGAATCCGATCGTCGAGGATGCGCTGGAGCGGGCCGTCGCCGCCATCGAGACCTGGCTGGAAGCGGGGATCGAGGCGGCTATGACGCGATACAACTCGTGAGCGGGAAGCCCCTCCATGGTGCTGGCGAGATGAACGTCTCTGGGCTCTTGTCCTGGCTGAACGTTATCGCTCCTTACCGGGCATTGCAGGATGACCTGAAAGCTGGGGGAGAACTCCCTCCCCTGGGCCTCTTGCGAGCGGCCCGCCCAGCCCTTTTGGCCGGGCTGTCCCGCGACCTGGAGCGCCCCTTCCTGGTCGTCGCCGGGAGCGTGGAGCGAGCACGCGCTCTCACCCAATCCCTCCGCCACTACCACCCCCATCCGGAGTTGGTGCTGCGCTTTCCCGAGCCACCAGCCCTCTTTTACGAGCGCGCTCCCTGGCCAAAAGAGACCATCACCGGGCGGATGACAGTCCTCTCCCGCCTGGCTGCTTCGGAGCCGGGCGGTATCGTGGTGGTGGCCTCCGCCCGCGCCTTGATGCAACTCACACTGCCAGTGCAGCAATTCCGCCTGGGAACCCACAGGCTGCGCGTGGGCCAGACACTCGACCTGGAGAAGACCGCCATCCGCTGGAGGGGACTGGGGTACGAGCCGGTGAGTGTCGTGGAGGAACCGGGCCAGTTCAGCCACCGCGGCGGCATCCTGGACCTCTTTCCTCTCACCGAGACGCTGCCGGCGCGCATCGAGCTGTTCGGTGACCGGATCGAGTCGAGA
>JAOZPF010000129.1:5150-8143 GCA_029932895.1 Anaerolineae bacterium
CCCCGCCACCCAGCGCTCGGAGGCCCGCCTGGACATACTTACGGTCTCTCCGGCGCGCGAGCCGCTGCCACGCCACGGCCCCCGCGTCCTGAACGAGATCAACCCGTGGTTCGACGCTCCCCACCCGCCGGAGGTCGCCGCGGAGTTTGCCGCCCAGCGGGAGGCGCTGGGCGCTGGCGCGGCCTTCCCCGGCCTAGAGTTCTACCTACCCTACTTTTACAGCCACCCGGCCTGCCTGGTGGACTATTTGCCCAGCACAAGCGTCCTGGCGGTGGACGACCCGGCGGAGCTGGCGGAGGCCTGGGCCGGGTTCGAGGAGGACGCGGTCGGCCTGCGCGATGGGGCCGAGCGGGAAGGCACACTGCCCCCCGACTATCCCACCCCCTATCTCACCTGGAACGACTGGCAGGGCAAGGTGGCGGATCGCACCCTGCTGACCCTCGGGCACGGACCGGAGGAGATTGAGCAAGAAT
The DNA here is from genome assembly GCA_029932895.1 of Anaerolineae bacterium. GTDB lineage: Bacteria > Chloroflexota > Anaerolineae > B4-G1 > DUEL01 > JAOZPF01. Next base: position 5,624 of record JAOZPF010000129.1, read on the forward strand.
TGGCAGCCTGCTTCCGCCCCAATCCCCGCTACGGCGGGCAGTTGGGTCAGTTGATCGACGACATAGAACAAGCGTTGCTGGCGGAGGAATGGGTAGTCGTCGCCAGCAGGCAGGCAAAGCGATTGGCCGAGCTGTGGAGCGAGGAGCACAGCCCCGTGCTGCCAGTGGAGACGCTGCCAGCCCCGCCTCAGACCAACCTGACCTTTGTCCAGGGGCCGCTGGAGGAGGGGTGGACTCTCCGCTGCGACCACCTGGGCGCGGGACCAAGCAGTCCTCTGCAACCACCAGAGGGGACAATCCCCTCCGCCTTGCACGTCCTGACCGATGGCGAGATCTTTGGCTGGCGAATGCCAGCCCCCCGGCGCACCACCCGGCGACGGCGACCAGCCCCCGAATCGCTCTACGCCGACCTGACCCCTGGCGATATCGTCGTCCACGTGGACTATGGCATTGGCGTCTTTCGCGGGCTGGAGAACTATACGCTGGAGGGAGAAGAGCGAGAATACCTGCTGGTGGAATACGCCGGGCAGGACTATCTCTACGTGCCCATCTACCAGGCCGACCGCCTCTCCCGCTACGTGGGCGCCGACGAGCGCCCGCCAGTCCTCAGCCGCCTGGGCACAGCCGAGTGGAGCCAGGTCAAGGTCCGTGCCCGCCGCGCCATCGAAGCGGTAGCCCACGACCTGCTAGAGCTCTATGCCATCCGCGAGGTAACCCAGGGCCACGCCTTTGGCCCCGACACGAGTTGGCAGGCCGACCTGGAGGCTTCCTTCCCCTATGTCGAGACCCCCGACCAGGCCAGAGCCATCGCCGCGGTCAAGGCCGATATGGAACTACCCCGCCCTATGGACCGCCTCGTCTGCGGCGACGTTGGATACGGCAAGACCGAGGTCGCGTTGCGAGCCGCCTTCAAGGCGGCGATGGACGGTAAACAGGTCGCTATCCTGGTCCCCACCACCGTTCTGGCCCAACAGCACTATACCACCTTCCGCCACCGCCTGGCCCCTTTCCCCATCACGGTGGAACACCTCTCCCGCTTCCGCACCCGCGCCGAACAGGCCCGCATCCTGGAGGGGCTGTTGACCGGTCAGGTGGACATTGTTATCGGCACCCACCGCCTGCTGCAAAAGGACGTCATTTTCAAGGACCTGGGGCTGGTCATCATCGACGAGGAACAGCGATTCGGCGTGACCCACAAGGAGCGGCTGAAAAAGATGCGCACGGAGGTGGATGTGCTGACAATGACCGCCACCCCCATTCCTCGCACCCTCTACCTCTCTCTCACCGGCGTCCGCGACATCAGTGTCATCGAGACGCCGCCGGAGGAACGGCTACCGGTCGCTACCTACGTCGGTGCCTACGGTGCCCAGGTGGTGCGGCGATCTATCCTGCGTGAACTGGAGCGGTCAGGGCAGGTCTTTTACGTTCATAACCGCGTGCAGACAATCGAGGCGACCCGCAAGCGGCTGGAACAACTCCTCCCGGAAGCGACCTTTGGGGTCGCCCACGGCCAGATGCGGGAACGGGACCTGGAGCGGGCGATGCTCCAGTTCGTCTCCGGCGAGATCGACGTGCTTCTCTGCACCAGCATCATCGAGAGCGGCCTCGACATCCCCAACGCCAACACACTGATCGTGGAGCAGGCGGAACGGTTCGGACTAGCTCAACTGTACCAACTGCGCGGCCGCGTCGGGCGGGGGGCCCAACGGGCCTATGCTTACTTTTTCTACAGCCCCGGTCGTCTCACCGCCGAGGCCCGCCAGCGGCTGGACGCGATCCGCGAGGCCAGCGACCTGGGGGCCGGCTACTCGGTCGCTATGCGCGACCTGGAGCTGCGCGGGGCTGGTGACGTCCTCGGCACCCGCCAGTCCGGTCACATCGCCGCTATCGGCTTTGACCTTTACACCAGACTGCTGACCCGGGCGGTGGAGGAGCTGCGCGCCCGCCGCGATAATCGTCCGCCACCGCCAGAGCCGCTGAGCAGCATCCGCATCGACCTACCCATAGTCGCCAACTTGCCGCCAGCATATGTACCGGACGTCAACCTACGGCTCCGGCTCTACCGGCGGCTGGCCGACCTGGTCAGCCTGGAGCAGGTGCACGAGATAGAGGCGGAGCTTCAGGACCGCTTTGGCCCCCTGCCCGGTCCGGCGCAAAACCTGATGCTGCAACTTCAGCTCAAGGTGCTAGCACGAGAGGCGGGCGTGAAAAGTATTGCGGTGGAAAACGAGCGGATCGTGCTCAGCGCGGATTGGTTGCACGACGTAAACCGCCGGCAACTCAAGACGCAGTTGAGGAGCCTGGCCCACCTCGGCCGCGGGGCGGTCAGTTTCCCCATGCGAGAGGACTGGCAGGCGCAACTGCGCACGGTGCTGGAAATCCTGCTTCACGGACGAGAGATGGAGTGATAGCGGGCGCAACCCGCACCCACGAATCGGTTCCGTAACCCAAATAGAGTGGAAGCTTCAGCCGGGAGTGGAAGCTTTAGCCGGGAGTGGAGGCTTTAGCCGGGAGTGACGC
>JAOZPF010000130.1 GCA_029932895.1 Anaerolineae bacterium
GTGCCGGGCCGTACTCAGAGTCCAAGCGAATGGCCGTCTCGATCTCGCGCACCGCTTCGGCGTGGCGTTCCAGGCGGCGCAGCAGCTTGCCCTTGTTCAGATGATACAGCGGCTCCGCCGAGTTCAGCGCCACCGCCCGATCGTACTCGCGAAGAGCCTTCTCCTGGTCACCGTTACGCTCATAGACGTTGCCCAGTTCGTTATGCAGGGTCGCGTTAGCCGGAGCGGTCTCCAGGCCAGCCTCCAACTCGGCCAGTGCCTCCTCGTACAGCCCCTTGCGCAGGTAGATCGAGGCGGTCTTTTGTCGATAGGCCACCTCCTGAGGGGCCATCTCGATCGCTTTCCAGTACCGATTCAACGCCTCCTCGTGGTCGCCCTCCGCGGCGGCGATCTCGCCCAACTGGGCATAGATCGTGGGATCGGAAGGGGCCAGTGCGGCGGCCCGCTGGGTGGCGGCTTTGGCCTCCTCCAGGCGACCCAGGCGATAAGCCAGGCGGCCCAGCTCGGCCTGGAAAGTGGAATTGTCGGGGGCGAGGGAGGCTGCCTGCCGGAGGGCGCGGAATGCCTGCTGCTGCTCTCCCTGCCGAGCGTATGCCAGCCCCAGGTGATAATGAACTGCCGCCTCCTGGGGCAAGAGGTCCCGCGCCGTCTGAAGGAGGGGGAGCGAGTCCTCGTACCGGTCCAGCTTTTGGTAGAGGATGCCGGCGCGGAGGGCGTATTCCCCCTCTCCTGGCTCCAGCCGGGCGGCCTTTTCGTAAGCGGACGCGGCCTCCTTGTAGGCGTGCATCTCCTCGTAGATACTGGCTTGCAGCGCGTACGCCTGACCATAATCCGGTTTCAGCTCGACGGCGAGTTGGAGCATCTCCAGGGCATGTTCGTGGCTACGCAGTTGGACATACATCGCGCCCAGGCTGTAATAGTAGAGCGGCTCGCTGGGGTTTAGGGAACAGGCGAGAAGGTATTCCTCCTGCGCTTCCCTCAACTGGTCCAGCGCCTGGTGGACGATGCCCTTCTGGTGGTGGATCGCCCCGTCGCCGGGGGCGAGGGTGGCGGCCTGTTCCAATTCGGCCAGTGCCTCCTCGTACCGCTCCAGGTGGTAGAGAGCGCGCCCGGCGCGGTGGTGGTGGGAGGCAACGTCGGGCTCGAGGGCCAGGGCTTTGTGGGCCTCCTCCAGCGCTCCGGTGTGCTCGCCGAGAGCGGTCAGGGTTTCAGCCAGGTGACCGTGCCATTCGGCCTGATCGGGCGATAGCTCCACCGCGCGGCGCAGGTGGTGGAGCGCCTCGTCGTACCGCCCCGCACGGTGAAGGGCCAGGCCAAGATGGTGGCGATAGGCGGGGTCAGAGGGTTCAATAGTCATTGCTTGCTCGATCTCTTGGTACGCTTCCTCCCAGCACTCCATCCTCTCGTACACCGTGCCCAGCTCGTCGAACCACGCCGCCTGATCAGGCCGCAGGGCCAGGGCACGCCGCAAATAGTCGGCCGCCTGCTCATACCGGCCCTGCCCGACCAGCACAGCGCCGGCGTCGTGGTAGAGGTCGCCATCCTCTGGGGCCAGTTGGATACCGTGCTCCAGCGCTTCCAGCGCCTCGGCGTATCGGCGTTGGCGGTAGTAGGCGCGGGCAATCTCGCGGTACGGCTCCACCCATCCCGGGCTTTGCTCGCGGGCCTGTTCCAGCACCTGCACCGCTGCGCCATGTTCCCCCAGGCGGTTGAGCGTGGCTCCCGCCTCAAGGAGGTACTCGGTCGTCGCCGGGCGATAGTTCAACGCCTGCTGGAACGCTTCCAGAGCCTGTTCCTCATCCCCCTGCTCGCGGAGGGCCAACCCCAGCTCACACCACGCCTCAGCGCACACCTGCCCCGCCTCTTGGAGAGCCGCCTGCAATTCGGCCATCGCCTCCGCGTGGTGTCCCATCGCACGACGGATGACCCCAGCGTTATAGTGCCGGGCCACGCGGGCCGGCTGCCACTCTGGCCCAGCGTGGTCCGCATCTGGCTCAGCCCGCCGGCAGAGCGGAAGTGAGGGACCGGCAACGGACGGGGTGGAGAGGGCGGCCTGCAAGACCTGGGCGGCGGCCGTCGTCGCCCCCAACTCCTTGAGCGCCATGCCCAGCCCGTAGAGCGTGGGCACGGGGAGATCCATCTGTAGCAGCCCCGCCAATCGTACCCGCGCTTCCTGCTCCCCCTCGTTCCCCGCCAGACAGCGGGCGGCTAGCCGGGTGGTATCGTGACCGGCCTGGAGCAGCGCGCCGAGCAGCGCCGAGCGGTCGGGAGAGAGAGCATAGAGCTGGAGGAGCGGCCCGCGCCACTTGGTCAACGCCTCCCGTCGCTGAACGAATGGGGTCAGGTCTAGCTGGTTGTTCAGCCGGTCCCCCAGCGCTATGGCGGCGAAGAAATCCTGCAACAGAGGGTCGGCAAAACCGATCCGCTGCCCGTCCTCCGACCCGACCAAGCCAGAGTGGAGAATCTCGTCGAGCCGCTGGCCGGCATCGCCCACGATATCGGCCGCGGCCGGGCGGTCCACGTCGGCGGCCCGGGTTTGCTGCAAGACGAACGCCAACCCAGCCAGACCGCGCCCCGTGGTCGCCAGCCAGCGCGCGAACGAATCCTTGTCCATCCCCAAGCCCATTCGCAACCCTCGCCGGATGACGAGGCTGCGGCTCCACCAGGGGGCCTCCTGCTCGGGAGAGGAGGCCAGGGCAAGGACAGCCTGGAGAAAAAGAGGGATGTGGGCCAGCCGCCACAGCCCGCCGTCACGGCGCAGCTTGGAATCCAGCTCCACCGCCTGGGTACCCAGCGCGTGCTGGCGCAGGAAACGGCTCGTCGCTGCGTCGCTCAGAGGAAGGAGAAAGAGAAATGGCATGTCGCCCAGCCAGGGCCGGTAAGTGGACAAGAGCGACGTGCGGCAGCCGACGACCACGCGGGCATCTAGCCCCACAGTGGGACGGGCTGCCAGCCAGGTACCGAGAGCGTCAATAGCTCGCTCGTCGGTGAGCCGGTCGAGATTGTCCAGCAGAAACAACGTGGCATGCTGCTCCAGGACCGCTTGCAGGTCGGTCTCGGTAGCCGCCGGCAGATAGCGCCGCAGGGCAGCCAGCAGCAAGCCTGGTATCCCGCTGTCGCCCTCCAATTGGGCCAGGTCGAGGTAAAAAGGAAGCGGCGTTTCCGGCGCTGACGACCGGGCTTGCTCGACGCACTGCCAGGCCAGGCGGCGCAACAGCGTCGTCTTGCCCGCTCCCAGGTAGCCGTGAACCACCACCCGCTCCATCCGCCCGACCGCTTCCAACCCGTCCGCCGGGTCTGCGGCTGGGGTGGCAGCCACCTCCAGAGGAGCATACCGCCCGCTGGCAGCGGCAAGGCGGCTCTCCTCCCGGAGAGCTTGCAAATACTCCTGCGCGAGCGACCGCTGACCCGTCATAGCCCGTAGATCATCCAGTAGGCCACCGCGCAGAGAGTAGCTCCAGCCAGGCAGAGGAACACACCGATGCCGACGGAGGTGCGGACTAGCTGGTCGATCGCGCGGACCAATCCAGATAGCGCCTCGACGAGAGGGACCAATCCCGCGTCGGCGATAGCCTTACTGGTGACCCTGGCGGAGTGGGCCGAGATATTTCTGAGCGCTTGCTGGTACCGCCTGGAGAGAATGGTCCAGAACCCCGCCGTGCACGAGATCACGCCCAGCACAAAGAGTGTGATCGCCATACCGATTTGAATGTCTCTGATGTTCATAGGCACCCTTCCCTTGTCGAGTTCCGGCCTGTCATATCCGACGCCTCCCTCATTTACATGCTGCAAGAAACGTGCCAACCTGGCGGCTGGCACGGTGGGGAGAGCGCAAAAAGAAAGCAGGGGAAAATCGCGTCACCCCCCACATATGCCGTCCACGCAGGACACCACCGGCATATATGGGGGGAGGGAGAGCGGTCAAAGAGAAGGAGGGAGGGAGGGTCACGGCTTTGGGGGGGCGAGCCCCTAGCAGAAAGAAGAACGGGGGAATTTTCCCCACCGGTGGGCAAAATCCCCCACTCAGGCGAGACCGTATTTCTCGATGCGGTAGCGCAACTGGTCGCGGGTCATCGATAGCAACTCGGCGGCTTTGCTCTGGTTGCCATTTGCCCGCTCCAATGCCTCCCTGACCAAGCTCTTTTCCAACTGCGAGACCATATCCCCCAAGTTGATCCCCTCCGGGGGCAGTCGAGGGGAGCGCATCTCGCCCAGGGAGAGCGTCGCCCCATCCAGCTCGGCGGGGAGGTGCGCCGGCTGGATCTCGCGCCCATCGCAGAGCACCATCGCCCGCTCGATGACATTCCTCAACTCCCGAATGTTGCCCGGCCAGGAGTAACTCTGCATCAAGCGCATCGCCTCGCTAGAGATGGCGGTGACGGTCTTGCCCATCGCCTGGCTGAACTCGGCGATGAAAGAAGTAACGAACAGGTCCAGGTCCCCAATGCGGGCACGCAGGGGGGGCAGGTGGATCACCATCACTCCCAGCCGATAATAGAGGTCCTCGCGGAAGGCACCATCTCTGATAGCCGCCTGCAGGTCGCGGTTGGAGGCGGCGATGAACCGCACGTCCACCTTGATGTCACTCGTGCCGCCGATGCGGCGCAGGGTCTTGTTCTCCAGAACGCGCAGTATCTTGGCCTGCATCCGCGGCTGCATCTCGCCGATCTCGTCGAGAAAGAGCGTGCCGCCATCGGCCATCTCCAGCAGCCCCTTTTTCCTCCGCTGGGCGCTGGTAAAAGCGCCGGCCTCAAAGCCGAACAACTCGCTTTCCAGCAGAGTTTCGGGGATGGCGGCGCAATTGATGACCACAAAGGGCTTGTCCGCCCGCGGGCCGCGCTGATGGATGGCGCGGGCGACCACCTCCTTGCCGGTTCCACTCTCTCCCTGAATAAGGACCGTGGCCTCCCCCTGGGCTATTCTGTCCACCAACTGCTCGATGCGTCGCATCTCCTTGCTGCGGCCCACGATCCACGGGTGAGGGTATCCTCCCGATTTGTGGCGCAGACGCTCGATCTCGCGCCGCATCGTCAGCTCCTTCAACGCCCGACTAACCGTCAGCTTGAGCCTGGAGACATCGGTCGGCTTGGCGATATAATCGTAGGCCCCCAGCTTCATCGCCTTGACAGCGCTGGGTACACCGCTGAAGGCGGTGAGCATGATGACCTGTACCCCAGGTTCTGTCTGCTTGACATCCTGCAAAATTGATATGCCACTCCGGTCCGGCAACATAAGGTCCAGGACGATGACATCCACAGGCTTGGCCCGCAGCAGGGCCAAGCCCTCCTCCCCCGTGGCAGCACTCAGGATCTCGTACCCCTCCTCGGCGAGAACGCTGCCGAGATAGGAACGGATCATCCCATCGTCGTCGATGACAAGCACTGTAGCTGTCATCAGTCGGCTCCTCTCGGCTCACCCCACTGCTGGGTCTCGGCCGCGCGCCGGCGCAGCGTAGAGGGCAGGACCTGCAGGGCATTGCGGTACTTGGCGACCGTGCGCCGCGAGACACGGTAACCGCGCTCTGCCAGTGCTATGGCGATCTCCCTGTCACTCATTGGCCGGTCCTCCTGAGCGATGATCTCTTTGATAGCCTCCTTGACGGCAGTAGAGCGGTCGAAAAAGTCGGCGAGGGGCATAATCTGACCATTTGGCAACTGAACAAGCTTGTCAGCCACCGCCCGGCTGACGGTCGATTCGTGCACGCCCATCATCCAGGCCAACTGGGCGCGGGTAAGAGGTCGGAGAAAACGGCGTCCACGGGCCAGGAATGGCTGCTGATAATCGACGAGATACTCTGCCAGGCGACGGAGCGTCCGCCAGCGCTGCTCGAGGCTCCTGATAAGCAGCCGCGCCCTGGTGTAGAGAGCGCCCCATTGCTCCCATTCCTGCCCGATGAGTGACCTGGTCGCCTCTACGAGGGAGGGGCTGATCCGCAAGGGGTAGGCATGCTCCCCCGGCAGCTCGATCTCGTACACGATGCCGGCAGGGGTGTGACGACCGCGGATGATGATGTCCGGCCGCAGCCGCGCCCGATCCTCCTCCGGCGGAGCAGGGAGGCCGGCCCGGTAGGCGTGAGCCGGGTATGGGTTGAGGTTATCCCGGATGAATTGCAGCGCCTCCTGAACCTGTTCCACCGTCGCCCCTACAGCGCGGGCGATCTCGGCAGGCGCGCGCCGCCCCAACAGGTTCCACCTTTCGGCGATGAGGGTCTCGGCCAACTCCTGCCTGACCCCACGCTGGCGCAGGTGGTCAAGCTGGATCAACAGACATTCACGGGCATCTCTGGCTCCGATGCCCACCGGGTCCAGTTTCTGCACAACGGCGAGCACCATTTCCACCCGGTCCTGCTCCACACCGAGACGGGAAGCCACCTGGTCGAGGTCGCAGCGCAAAAAGCCGTGGTGGTCCAAATTGCCGATCAAGTCCGCCGCGATCGGCAGGTCCCGGTGAGACAAGTACAGCCGCGCCTGCCGCAGGAGGGCTTCTGCCAGCGTCTCCCTAGCTGCCAGCCGGGAGACAGGGTCATCGCCCGCCGCGACCGGCTCTGCCCGGGCCGCCGGGCCGTCTGGGGGAGTGGAGGAGACGCAACGGCAGGCAGAGAGGGGCTGACCACAGCGCGGGCAGCGTTTGACCTCGACCAGTTCCAGGACCGGGTTCTCGGCCACCTCGCGGGCGATGGTCTGCTCTAGCTCTGCCGCGGAGAGCTGGAGCACCTGACCGGCCACAACCAACTGCGGCGTGACGGACGGGCGCTGTTGGAGGAGCGGGGCCAGTTTCATGGCGAGCCCCCGTGGCCCCAAGGGACATGGCAATATCCCGCGCCGCCCGCGGGAGAGGAAACGCAGACAACGCCACACCAGCTCGCCGCCGCTCCACAGAAGCGGCACGAGCCAGAGTGGACACACCTGGCAACGCCGGGCAGTATCGTTGACTTCATCGACTTTTCCAATGCTGGTTCTTTGGACCCCGGCCCGTGGCAGGCAACTCGCCTGCCATCAAGATAAGTTTATTTTAGCATATTCTCGGCTCCAGGGGAAGAAGGGAACATTTCGTGGTGCGCCACAACGAGGGGCAGAAACAACCGGTACCCCACCCGAGTATCCAGCCTGGCGACATTGTTGTCCAGCACCCACTCCACACTCTCCGTAGTGATGGCGGCGATGTCCGACACCAGCCCGGAACCAGCCGAGGGCAACACGATGGTTACCGTGACGACACCTCTTTGACCAGGTTCCAGGTCTCCAAGCTCCCATACCAGGGTGGAAGACGCCTGGACGGAGCCGGGGGGCATCGCCTGGATTGAGCCGGGGGACACGCCCCCGGCATTCAAGGTGTTGCTGACGACGACTCCGCTCGCCGGCGCGCTGCTGACGTTGGAATAGACGAGGGTGTAAGTCACAGCAGCGCCAGCGGTTATTCTCTCCGGCCCCACCACGCGGACCGCGAGGTCGGAGACAGCAACACGGATCGGAGGAGAGATAGCAACATTATCCCCCCGGTCGGCCTCGACAGCGCTGCTGCCGATGCTGGCCGTGTTGGTGAACACTCCCACGAAATCGGGGCCGACGACCGCTGTGACGGTGATGACACCTCCCGCCCCCGCGACCAGGTCGGCCACGTTCCACACAAAGCGGCTCCCCGGCTGGAGGGTCACCTCAGCCCCAGAAGAGGCGACGGTGGGGCTGACCAGGGCGGCGGGCAGCACGTCGCTGATGACGACGTGGTGGGCAGTAGCCGGGCCGTCGTTGCTGTAGACCAACGTATAGGTGATCCTATCCCCTGGCTGCAACACACCCCGCGGTTCGACCGACATGGCGAGCCCCTGCTCCGCCGGGAGTACGTTCAGGGCCAGGGCCGGGTCGCCAAAGAGCAGGTAGGTATCGATCTGGTCCCGGTAACCCCCTGTGTTGGCGTACAGGTAGAACTTGGCCGCCGTCGTGGCCGGCCCAAGACGAACGACATCGTCATCAAAGAGCGCCGCGAACAGCCCCCGGTTCAGGTAATCATGGGCAGCGGCGAGGCCCAACCCGGTGGGTGCCCAGTCCGCAACCCCGCCCCTATCCGGCGCGCGGACGAGAGCCTCGGCCCGGGAGGAATCGGCGTCGCCAGGGGCAC
>JAOZPF010000131.1 GCA_029932895.1 Anaerolineae bacterium
GCCGAGGAGGGTTCTGCGGGGCGTGCGCCACTGCCTATCGTATCCTGGGAGACCCCAAGCTCTATTTCGGACTGGCCTGTCAGACAGTGGTGCAGCCCGGCATGTACTTGGCTCAGCTTCCCTTTTTCCCCGCCCGCCGGGCCGCTTATGACATTACGCAGCTCGAGCCGACGGCGACGACGCTCTTCAGTCTCTACCCAGAGGTCCTGCGCTGCCTGGGTTGTGGGGCCTGTACCAAGGCCTGCCCGCAGGAACTGGACGTGAGGGCCTACATGGCGGCGGGGATGCGGGGCGACATCGCCAAGCTGGCCGATCTGTCGTTTGACTGCATTATGTGTGGCCTGTGCGCGGTACGTTGCCCGGCGGAAGAAGCCCAGTACAATATTGCCATCCTGGCCCGTCGCCTCTATGGCCGTTACCTGGCACCGCGCTCGGCCCACTTGGCGGAGCGGTTGAAAGAGCTTGAGGCTAACAAGTTTGACGATGCCGTTACCGAGCTGAAAGGGCTTGACAAAGACGAGCTTATGGCCCGCTACAAGGCACGGGACATCGAGCCAAAGTGAGGGAGTAAGGGAATGAGTGGTTACCCGGATTATATGCAAGAATCCATCCGCAAGGTCGAGTCCACCCGCACCAAGAGGCTGAAAGAGACCTTCCCGGCGATGAGTATGGAGCAGCGGGACGATGTTCTCAACGCGTTCCACCCCGACTACAAGGGGGAGACCTTCCATGCCATTCGGTTGGGGGTCAGCAAGGGGCAGCGGATGCCCATCGAGTTGGCGCGGCTTGTTGAGGGTCGTCCCCACATCGGGCCGGACTTTGACCTGAGCGATCCGATGGCCGAGACCGATGTTCTGGTCATCGGCGGGGGAGGCGCAGGGGCCTCCGCGGCCCTTTTGGCTCAGGAGCAGGGGGCCAAGGTCACTATCGTGACCAAATTGCGTTTTGGCGATGCCAACACGATGATGGCCCAGGGGGGCATCCAGGCCGCCGACCGGCCGGAAGATAGTCCCGCCATCCACTACTTGGACGTGATCGGTGGCGGCCACTTTACCAATGTCCCCGACCTGGTGGAGGCGCTGGTGATGGATGCGCCGTGGGTCATCAAGTGGCTCGAAGACCTGGGGATGATGTTCGACAAAGAGCCTGACGGGACGATGATAGAGCGGCACGGCGGCGGCACCAGCCGCAAGCGTATGCACTCGGCGCGGGATTATTCTGGGGCAGAGATCATGCGCACCCTGCGCGATGAGGTGCGTAGCCGGGAAGAGGATATCACTGTGATCGAGTTCTCCCCCGCCGTCGAGCTGGTGTTGGATGACAAGGGGCAGGCGGTCGGGGCGGTGGTGATGAACCTGGAGACCGGTGTCTATGACTATGTCAAGGCCAAAGCGGTCGTCATGGCAACCGGCGGAGGCGGGCGGCTGCACTATCAGGGGTTCCCCACTACCAACCACTATGGCGCTACTGCCGACGGCGTGGTGATTGCCTACCGGGCCGGCGCACGCCTGGGCTACCTGGAGTCGATGCAATACCATCCCACTGGCGCGGCTTTTCCGGAGCAGATCTTGGGCCTTCTGGTCACCGAGAAGGTGCGCGGGCTGGGTGCCCAGCCGGTCAACAAACACGGCGAACAGTTCGTCTACCCGCTGGAGCCGCGCGACGTGGAGGCGGCTTCCTTCATCCGAGAGTGCAAGGAGCGTGATAACGGCATCATCACCCCCACGGGCCAGCCAGCGGTGTGGCTGGACTCGCCGATGATCGAGATCATCCAGGGACCGGGGGCGATCCAAAAGAATCTGCCGGCGATGGTGCGCCAGTTCGGCCGCTTTGATATCGACATCACCAAGGAGCCGATGCTGGTCTACCCGACGCTGCACTATCAGAACGGCGGGGTCCGGCTCAAGGCTGACAGTTCTACCGATGTGCCGGGTCTCTTTATCGCTGGCGAGGTGAGCGGCGGTGTGCACGGTCACAACCGGCTGATGGGCAATAGCCTGCTCGAGATCACCGTCTTTGGCCGTCGCGCGGGCCGGTCCGCGGCGCTCTACGCCCACGAGGCGAAACCGGGCCAGCCCAACCTGAACCACGTCGCCGCCTGGAACAAGGAGATGAAAGAGGCAGGTGTGGAAACGGATGTTGTCTCTCCAATCCTGCTTCCCGATTACGCGAGGCGGAAGTAGCTGTTGCAAGCCAGCCCAATCCCAGGAGATCCTGAATGTACCCTCAGTACCCACAGCAACACATCTACTATGGCTCGCAGTACGGTGGATGCCTCAAGTTCATCTTGTACGCCGCCTCGTTCTTTATACCGCTGGTAGGCTTGATTACCGGGGTGATATTTCTCTCTCGCCCCGACCCCGAGTCCAAGAGACTGGGGCAGACTTGCCTGATACTTGGCGTCGTCTCGTTCGTGCTGTCCTGCTGCCTGGCTGTGGTATTTGGGCTCACACCAGCACTCGTTTTGCCCTTTCTGGATTCGAATTACTAGACTTGCCGAAGCATCTTGTCTGTTTCTAGGTCTGGGAGGAGAATTTCGTTTATGCCTGTTTATGAACGGGAGTCTGCCAGCGCCGTTCTGGTCGTCGGCGGGGGCGTGGGCGGGATGCGGGCCGCCATCGACTTGGCTGAAGCTGGCCTCAAGGTCTACCTGGTGGAGAATATGCCCTGGCTGGGAGGGCGTGTGGCTCAGCTCGGTTATATGTTCCCTACCCACGACTGTGTCCTCTGTCGGGGAACCTCAGACCATGGCTATGGTTGCACCCGACCGTCGATCTCACCGGCCTTCCTGGATTATAACCTCCATCCCAACATCGAGATCCTCATCAACACCGACCTGATCCGCGTGACTGGTCAGGCAGGTGATTTCCGGGCCACGGTCTATCACCGTCCCACCTATGTGGACGCAGCGAGGTGTACGAACTGTAGCCTGTGCGCGGCTGTCTGCCCGGTCGGTCTGCCCAGCCCCTTTGAGATGGGATTGGCGGCGCGCAAGGCGGTCTACAAGATGGCCCCGCGCGCTCTGCCAGATGCCTACGTCGTGGAGAAGGTGCCCCGTTGCGATGACTGCCACCGCTGCGAGATGGTCTGCCCGACCGGTGCTATCCATCTGGACGAGCAGCCCTATGAGCGAGAGTTGGCCGTTGGCGCGATCATTCTCTCCGTGGGGTACGCGCTATCCGATCCCTATGAGTACGGCGAGTTGGGCTATGGGCGCTACCCCAATGTCATTCATTCTATGCAGTACGAACGGTTGGCAAGCCGGTCGGGTCCCACTGAGGGAATCGTCCGCCGGCCTTCTGATGGCAAGTTGCCGCAGCGGATCGCGTGGTTGCAGTGTGTTGGCTCCCGCGACGAAAAACACCCCTATTGCTCCTCCATCTGCTGTATGTATGCCACCAAAGAGGCAATGATTGCCAAAGAGCGGATCGATGGAGTGCATTGCCAGATCTTTATCATGGACGAACGGGCGTTCAGCAAAGAGTTCAACGCCTACTACGAGCGTGCCCGCGAGCGCTATCAGATAGAGTATACCCGCTGCCGCATTTCAATGGTCAAGGAGGACCCCTTGACCAAGGACCTGGTCCTGCGTTATCCTGATGAGAAAGGGCAGATGCAAGAGGGCCGCTTTGACATGGTGGTCCTTGCCGTTGGGGCGCAGCCGCCGAACGGGGCGGAGGACCTGGCGCAGGTACTGGGCGTCAATTTGAATCCCTATGGTTTTTGCGAGACGGACAAGTTCTCCCCACTGGAGACAAGCCGGCCCGGTATCTATGTCTGTGGCACGTTCGCCTCGCCCAAAGAGATCTCGGAGACGATCCTGGACGCGGCCGGCGCGGCGGGGGACGTGATGCGCCTGATGCACGAGCATCTGGGTGAATCTCCCTCCAGTAGGGAGTGCCCCTTTCTCTCGACGCCCAATAGCATGCCGCCGGAACGGGACGTGAGCGGTGAGCCGGCGCGGACGGGGGTCTTTATGTGCCGCTGCACCCCCACGATCGACGGTGTGGTGGACGTGGACGCGGTGACCAGTTTCGCCGCGAATCTGCCCAGTGTGGTGCACGTCCAACAGGTGGACTATGGCTGCTTTGAAGAGGGCCAGGCTGCGATTCGGGCGGGGATCGAGGAGCACGGCCTGAATCGCGTCGTTGTCGCGGCCTGTAGCCACCGTACCCACGAGCCTCTTTTTCAGCGCGTCGTGCGGGAGGCGGGCCTCAACCCCTACCTGCTAGAGATGGTCAACGTGCGGGAGCACTGTGCCTGGGTTCATGTTGATGACCCGCCGGGGGCGACTCGCCAGGCGAAAGAGATGGTGCGGATGGCGGTGGCGCGTGTGATCGGTGCCGAGCCGGTCCACAAGCTGGTGGTGAAACCGGTGCCACGCGCCCTGATCATCGGCGGCGGGGTCTCGGGAATGACGGCTGCCCTCAACATCGCCGATGCCGGTTACGAGGTAACGCTGGTGGAGCGGGAGGCGGAGCTCGGCGGGCACCTGCGCTATGTCTACTATGTTCCGGAAGGGCAGAACCCGCAGCGGTTGCTGCGCGACCTGGTCAACCGCGTGCGTGGTCACGAGCGCATCCAGGTTCTCACCCGCACTGAGCTTGTCTCTCACTCCGGCCGGGTGGGTGATTTCCACTCGGTTCTGCGCACCTCGCCGCGGGAGGGGGCCGAGCCGGTGGAGGTTCAAGTGGCGCATGGCGTGACCATCGTCGCCACCGGCGGACAGGAATGGAAGGGAGAGGTCTATATGCTGGGGCGCGACCCCCGCGTGGTCACGTCCAGCGAACTGGAGGACATCATCACCCACCGCCCCGAACGGGTGACGGGATTGAAGCAGGTGGTGTTCATCCAGTGTGTGCGTCCGCCTGGTGGGGTAGAGTACTGTAGCCGGATCTGTTGCACGAATACGATGAAGAACGCTATCCGGGTCAAGATGCTCAACCCGGATTGCCAGGTGGTGGTGCTGTACAAAGATATCATCACCTATGGCTTCCGCGAGGCTTTCTACACCGAGGCTCGCCAGCGGGGCGTCATCTTTATGCGTTATGATGACGAGCACCTCCCCACCATCCGACGCCTGGCGGCCCGGCTGGAGTTGATCGCTTGGGACCCCTCCCTCGACCGCGAGATTCCCTTTTATCCCGATATGATCGCACTCAGCATGGCGATCCAGCCCTCCACGGGGACCAGCGACCTGGCGCGCATACTGGGGGTTCCCCTCTCCAGTGAAGGGTTTTTCCTGGAGGCGCATCTCAAGATGCGGCCGATGGACTTTGCCGCCGAGGGCATCTTTGTCTGCGGTATGGCCCATTTTCCCAAGTTCATCGAAGAGTGCATCGCCAGCGCGCAGGCCACGGCTGGTCGCGCGCTCACCTATCTGGTCAAGGATCGCCTCTACGTCGGCGGAGTGGTGGCGGAGGTGGACCAGTCCAAGTGTGTGGGTTGCCTGACTTGCGTGCGCACCTGCCCGTTCCAGATTCCCAAGGTGCGATACACAGACCTGGGAGTGGGCGAGATCAAAGGGGCGGCGTATATCGAGCCGGCCCTGTGCCAGGGCTGTGGGACTTGTGTGGCCGAGTGCCCAGCCAAGGCGATCCAGCTCGTGGCGTACCGGGATGAGCAGATCATGGCTCAGCCGTTGGGAAGCTGGGCGGTGGAGTGAGTTATATGGCGAACCGAGCGGACGAGCGCGAGGAGTTTGTGCCCGAGATCACGGCTTTTACCTGTATCTACTGTGGCTACCAGGCCGCCGATACGGCTGGTGCATTGCGGTTCAAGTACCCGTCCAACGTCAAGCTTATCCGCCTGCCGTGTACCGGCAAGCTGGATGTGCGCTATATTCTGGAAGCGTTCGAGCAAGGAGCGGACGGTGTGTACGTGGTCGCCTGCCCTATAGGCAACTGTCACCACGTCCACGGCAATGAGCGGGCCGTGGCCCGGGTCAAGTACACCAAGAAGCTGCTGGACGAGATTGGGATCGGGGGCGAGCGTCTTGACATCGTCTTTGCCTCAGGAGGGATGGGGGCGACCTTCGCCGGGGCCGCCCGCCGTATGACGGAGCGGATCAAAGAGATGGGACCGAGTCCGTTAAAGTGAAGGTCATCCATCGACGCGGGGGTGAGTGGTGGGGGAGCGGCCAGATAATAACCAAGTAGTCGGCGCGGCGATGGTTGTCGGCGGAGGGATCGCTGGCATCCAGGCCTCGCTGGATCTGGCTGAGGCGGGCTTTAAAATTTGCTTGGTCGAGTCCAAGTCCGCCATCGGCGGGCACATGGCGCAGCTCGACAAGACATTTCCCACCAACGACTGCGCCATGTGTATCATCAGCCCCAAGCTCGTGGACGCCGGCCGTCACCGCAACATCGAGTTGCTGGTGGATAGCGAGGTGGTGGCAGTCACCGGAGAGGCGGGCCACTTCACCGCTCGGGTGCGCACCCGTCCCCGCTACATCGACCTGGACAAGTGCACCGGCTGCGGCGATTGCGCCAGTGTGTGCCCCGTCATCATCCCCAGCCACTATGACGAGGGGTTGGCGGTACAGCGGGCGGCCTACAAACTCTACCCTCAGGCCGTCCCTACGGCCTATGCCATCGAGAAGCGAGGGATTGCCCCCTGCCGCGACGCCTGCCCCGCCGGTCAGCGCGCTCAGGGGTACATCGCCCTCATCCGCGAGGGCCGCTACGAGGACGCGATGCGGGTGATCAAGGAAGATAATCCCTTCCCCGGCATCTGTGGTCGCATCTGCAATCACCGTTGCGAGGATGCCTGCAACCGCGGCAAGCTGGACGAGCCGATCAATATCCGTGCCTTGAAGCGGTTCGTCACCGACAAGGTGTATGCGCAGCCCCGTGTGCCGCCGGAGCCGGCTGAGCGGCGCTACGATGAGCGCGTCGCCGTCATCGGCGCTGGCCCGTGCGGCCTCACCGCCGCGCAGGACCTGTGCAAAGAGGGGTATGGCGTCACCGTCTTTGAGGCGCTGCCAGTGGCGGGAGGGATGCTGCGGGTGGGTGTCCCTGAATACCGTCTCCCTGCCGCAATCGTCGACCGCGAGGTGCAGGATATTGTGGACCTGGGGGTGGAGCTGCGGCTGAACACGCGGGTGGACAACTTGGACGATGTCTTTGCCGAGGGATTCCAGGCAGTGCTCATCGCTGTCGGAGCCCACGAGGGCATCCGCTTGCCCATTCCCGGCGCGGATATGGACGGGGTGCTGATCAATACCAAGTTCCTCCGTGACGTGCGGCTGGGTAACCCGCCGCAACTGGGTGAGAGGGTGGCGGTCATTGGGGCGGGGGACGTGGCAATGGATGTGGCCCGCACCGCCGTGCGGATGGGAGCGGAGGTGCACGTCTATTACCGCCGTACCCGTGAAGAGGCGACCGCTGGCGAGGAGGAGATGCGCCACGCCGAGGAGGAGGGGGTTGTCTTCCATTGGCAGGTGACGCCGATAGAGGTCGTCGGCGATGGGAATGGGCGTATGCGCGGCCTCAAGTGCGTGCGCACAGAGCAGGGCCTGCCCGACGAGACGGGACGGCGGCGACCGGTGGAGATCCACGGCTCGGAGCACTTTGTGCTCTGCGACAATGTCATCTTTTCCGTCGGACAGCGGGCCGGTCTGGCTTTCATCCCGAAAAGTGCCGGGGTCGGTGTCACCCGCAAGCAGACGGTCGCCATCAACCCCAACACGTTGGCTGCCACCCGACCGGGTGTCTTTGCCGCTGGCGACGCCACCACCGGAACGTCGTTTGTCATCGAAGCGGTCGCTTCCGGTCACAAGGCGTCCGAATCTATCCACCGTTACCTGCGTGGGGAGGAGCTGGAAGCGCCGCCCAAGCCGGAGCTGCCGGTGGTCGAATTGACCCAGGCCGAGATTCAGGAGCGGGTCGCCAGAGGAGAGGTGCAGGTCAAGCCGCGCGTTCCGATGGACGAAAAGCCGGTCGAGGAACGTCTGCGGACATTCTCCGAGGTAGTGACTGGCTACACCGAGGAGCAGGCACAGGAGGAAGCGGCCC
>JAOZPF010000132.1 GCA_029932895.1 Anaerolineae bacterium
TGGCCCCCCAGGTCGTCCGCATCTATAACCAGATACCAGAGCCCAAGTACGTCCTGGCGATGGGGGCCTGCTCCATCTCTGGCGGCCCCTTCAAGGAGGGGTACAACGTCGTCTCCGGCGTGGACAAACTCATTCCTGTTGACGTCTACATCCCCGGCTGTCCCCCCCGCCCAGAGGCCCTGCTGCACGGTATCCTCAGTATCCACGCGCGGATGGAGCGGGAGCATATCCCCAACATGCGTTGGTACCGCAAGGGCGAGGTTTCCGAGGGAGTCCCCGTGCCCGAGCCAGGGCCAGACCTGGTGGACCGCCGGCTCACCGAGCAGATCGAAGCCCTCCAGCAGCAACAGACCGAGTGAGGCAGAGCGATGACTACAAATGTCACACCCGAACCCACAGACGAGCTTTTCCAGTTACAGGAGCGCTTCCCTGGCGCTGTCCAGCCGGCCCCGGAGCACTATGAGGGACTGGTCGTCGCCCCTGAGCGGTTGATCGAGGCCGTCACCGTTTTGCGAGACGAGATGGGGTATACCTACCTCTCCAGCGTCACCGGCGTCGATTACCCCGAGGCGACCGATGGTCTTGCTCCTCGCTTTGAAGTGGTCTATCACCTTTACCGACGTAGTGGCGGCCCTCTCGTCCTCCGCGTCCACGCCGACCGGGAGAACCCCACTGTTCCCTCCCTCGTCCCTCTCTTTGCCTCCGCCAACTTCCAGGAGCGAGAGGTGTGGGACCTGATGGGCATCCGTTTCCAGGGCCACCCTGACCTGCGGCGGATTCTGCTCTGGGAAGGGTTCGACGGCTATCCGCTGCGCAAGGATTGGAAAGAGGTCTACTACGAGGAGGAGAAGAAACCGTTTGCCAGCCGTTTCCCCGACGGCCACCCCGTGCGGGCGGAAGACCGCACTCCGCTGGGACGCAATCTGCGCTACCCGGAGGACTGGTCCCCACGCGACTGGCGACAGATGGCCGATGTGTGGGGGTACGGTCCCCACGATCAAGTGGCCGAGCAGAAGAACCCTGCCCTTCCGTCCGACCGGATCGTGCTGAACATGGGGCCGCACCACCCCAGTACCCATGGCGTCTTGCGCCTCCTGGTCACTCTGGAGGGGGAGACGGTGCAAAAGATCGAGCCGGTGGTTGGGTTCCTCCATCGCTGCCATGAAAAGATCGGCGAGCGGAACACCTGGCTGGGCAATATGCCCTACACTGACCGGCTGGACTATGTCTGTTCGATGACCAACAACCTGGCCTACGCCGTGGCCGTGGAAAAGCTGATGGGGTTGGAGGTTGCGGAGCGGGCGGAGTACATCCGCGTGATCATGTCCGAGTTTACCCGCGTTCTCAATCACGCCATCTCCATTGGCTTCCTGGGCAATGACCTGGGGGTCTATTTCACGGCCATGCTCTATTCGATGGAGGAGCGCGAGCTGATCCTCGACCTCTTTGAGATGACTTCTGGCTCGCGGATGATGTGCAACTATATGCGTTTCGGCGGCGTCGCCCACGACCTGACCGAGGAAGGCGTCAAACTGGCGCGCGGCCTGGCCTTTGAGCGGCTCCCCCGTTTTGTGGACAAGGTAGATGCCTTTTTCACGGACAATGAGATCTTTCGCGCTCGCACCGAGGAGGTCGGCATACTGCCACCAGATAAAGCCATCGCCTACGGCTGCACCGGCCCGCTGCTGCGCGGCTCTGGTGTTCCCTACGACATCCGCCGCGCCGAGCCTTACTCCATCTATGACCAGTTCGATTTTGACGTGGTGACCGAGGATGGCTGCGACGTCTACTCGCGCTACAAGGTGCGCATCGGCGAGATGCGTCAGAGCCTGCGCATTCTCCAGCAGGCCCTGGACCGGTTGCCCGAGGGGCCGGTGATGGCCGGCAGAAAGCGGCACAATGTGAAAGCACCGCCGGGCGAGGCTTACGGGCGGATCGAGGCCCCCAAGGGCGAACTGGGCTTTTACCTGGTCTCTGACGGTGGTTCGAATCCGTACCGTTACCATGTGCGCGCTCCGTCCTTTGTCAACCTGGCGACGATGAACGAGATGTGCCGTGGGCACCTGATCGCGGATGTGGTGATCATCCTGGCCAGTATCGACATCACTCTGGGGGAGGTGGATCGCTAATGTATGCCAGCCTGCATGTCCTCAAAGCCTTTGGTGTCACCGTCCGCCGTTTCATCGATAGCTATGTCGATGACCTAAAGTGGTTCTTCAAGGGAGGGTTTGGACACCGCTATTCTCCCGAGGCGCTCCCCGAGCGACAGAGCGTCCGGGCACGAGGTGTCTTTGTCGTCCAGTACCCCAAGGAGCGGTTGCCCCTTCCCGAGCGGTTCCGTGGCTTTCCCTTCCTGGTGGAGGATCGCTGCCACGTCTGTGGCACGTGTGCCAAGGTTTGCCCGCCCCAGTGTATCTGGATCGTGCGGGGAACGGACCCGGAGACCGGCAAGCCGGCCCGCAAGCCAAGCGAATTTTACATCGACATTGGCATCTGTATGAACTGTGGCTTTTGTGTCGAATTCTGTCCCTTTGACGCCATCAAGATGGGTCATGACTACGAGGTTGCCTCTTTCAAGGGGGGGGACGACTTTCTGCTGGATATGGAGGCCCTGACCAAGCCGGTCTCTTATCATGCCGAGATCCACCCCGTCGCTTATGCCGCGGAGCAGAGCAAGAAAAAGAAATAGCTGGCGCGCTGGCTCACCCGATAATAGAGTATGGCAGGGGCGCAGCTTGCTGCGCCCCCGCTAGGAAGAAGGAACTGCGTGGAGCAAGAACAAGAGACGGTATTGGTAGTTGGGATACGATTCCAGAGGGGGGGCAAGATATATGCCTTCTCCGCCAGTGACGAGACCGACATTGTCGCGGGCGATTTCGCTGTGGTCAATACTGCTTGGGGACGTCAGGTCGGTCAGGTTGTCTACACGAGAGAGGTGCGCGCTGACGAGCAGAGGAATGACCTGAAACCAATCCTCTGCCGCGCCACCGGGGCGGACCTGGCCCTGCGTCAGCACTGGGAGGAAAAAGCCCAACAGGCGCTCGAGCGGGCCCGCGATCTGGCCAAAAGCCGGTCGCTTCCGGTCAAGTTCGCCGCCGCCGAATACACCCACGATGGCAAGCGGCTAACCAATCTCTACGAGTCGGAGGCGAAGGAGAGTTTGCAGGGAATCCAGAAATCCCTCTCCCGCAGCCTGCGGGTCCGCGTCGAGCTGCGGCAGGTGGGACCGCGCGACCGGGCCAAACTGCTGGATGGGTACGGGACCTGCGGCGAGCCGCGCTGTTGCTCTCGCTTCCTCTCCACTTTTACCCCCGTCTCGATCCGCATGGCCAAGGCCCAGGGGGTCTCTCTCACCCCCTCCGAGATCACGGGGATGTGCGGCCGCCTCCGCTGCTGCCTCACCTACGAGTACAAGATGTACGCCGAGGCCTCCAAAAATCTCCCCAAGCGCAGGGCCCGCGTCAGCACGCCATACGGCACGGGCAGGGTGGTGGACTTGCTCCCGCTCAAGGACGTCGTCGTTGTCCAGGTGCAGGACCGGCGCATAGAGTTGAGCGCCGAGGATGTGGAACTTCTCCCCGCGGGGCAGCCCCAGCCCAAACGCCGGGACAAGTGAGGGGGACACAATGGCCGATTTTCGTGCTGAAGCGGAGGGGATGCGCGACCAACTGATCGCCTGGCGGCGGGATTTCCACATGCATCCTGAGCTGGGATATGAGGAGCACCGCACAGCGGCGGTCGTCGCCGACCACCTGAAGCGGTTGGGCTACCAGGTGCGAACCGGGGTGGGCAAGACCGGCGTGATCGGCGTGCTGGAGGGGGCGCGACCGGGGCCGGTGGTGATGTTCCGCTTTGATATGGATGCGCTGCCGGTCGCCGAGGAGACCGGCGTCGCGTACGCTTCCCAGGTTCCTGGTCGTATGCATGCCTGCGGTCACGACGCGCACGTGGCTATGGGAATGGGACTGGCGGAGCTCTTGCTGGCCCACCAGGAGGACATGGCTGGTACGGTCAAACTGGTCTTTCAGCCGGCGGAGGAGGGCGGCAACGGGGCCGATCTGATGGTCAAGGATGGCGCGCTGGAAGCGCCACGGCCCGACGTCTTTCTCGCCACCCACGTCTGGGCCGACCGGCAGGTAGGAATGGTCGATGTGACGCCCGGGCCGGTGATGGCGGCGGCGGAGACGTGGTCCTGCACCATCAGCGGTCGGGGAGGGCACGGTGCTTCTCCCCACCAGACGGTCGACCCCATCGTAGCAGCGGCCCAGGTCGTCACTGCCCTGCAGAGCGTGGTGAGCCGCAACGTCGACCCGCTGGAGGCCGCCGTGGTGACCATCGGCTCCATCCACGGCGGGGATGCCTTCAACGTCATCCCGCCGCAGGTGGAGATGACGGGTACCATCCGCACGTACGAGCCGGAGACGCGGGAACTGGTTCTGCGGCGGTTGCACGAGGTGATCGAGGGCGTGGCAGCCGCTTTTGGCGCGAGCGCTGAGGTGGATCTCGCTCCTCTCACCCCCGCCGTCGTCAATGATGCCCAGGTCGTCGCGGTCGTGCGGCAGGCGGCGGAGGCGATCCTGGGTCCGGAGAATGTGGCGACAGGAGAGCGCACGATGGGCAGCGAAGATGCCTCGTTCTTTATGCAACAGGTGCCGGGCTGTTACTTTTTCCTGGGCGCGGCCAATGAGGAAAAGGGCATCACCGCCCCGCACCACAATCCCCATTTCAACATTGACGAGGATGCGCTGCCGTTGGGAGTGGCTATCCTGGCCCAGGCGGCGGCCTCTTACCTGTTCTAGCCGGGGCCAGGCGTGGCCCTCTACATGTTGGAATCCTGCAAGACCGGGGTCCCCTACCGGTTTGCCAGCACCAGCAGATAGCGGGCCACTGCTTATCTCGCCCCCGCCAGCAGTGCTGGATTGTGTCGGCTACACCAGGCTGGAGTCGATTTCTCTACCACCCCCCGGCAGCAAACGATAGCGCACCCGCCGTGCATAGTCACGGTAGCCCTCTAATTTATCCTGGAGGGTTCTGTCTTCCAGTTCAGTGCGGATCACCAGCGCAATTGTGAGGAGCGCCACTGGAAGGAATGCCCATAGTGAGTCCAGGAGAAACGGTGTAGCCAGGTACGTCAGCAGCCCACCAGCGTAACCGGGATGCCGTACCCAGCGGTAGGGGCCACTCGATACGGCTCGGTGGTCGCGATCGGTCTGGATGCGCACCACGCCGGAGAAGAAGGGGTTTTCAAGCAAGGCGTATGTCCCCAGCGCGTATCCAGCCAGGATTATGAGCAGCGACAGGATTTTCGCCGGTGGGCTGAACGTAGGCGACCAGTCGAATAGCGCGTTCAGCCCGGCGACCAGCGGTATCAGCCCGCCGCCCAACCCTACCAGGGGGGCCAGCAGTCTGTCCCAGGGTTCGGTGTCCTCATACTGCATAGAGCGGGCGCGCTCGGCGAGCAGGTCGGGATGACGCCGAGCTGCCAGCGCGCGGCTTGTGGCAAAGCTCAAGATGCAGGTAAGGGCATACACCCAGGCTTCCCACCAGTCCCAGCGCCAAGAGATCAACAGCGGCAGTAATGGTATGATGATGACAGCAAGAGACATTCGGATGATAGTACGTGGAGAGATTGTCTTGTGCTGATTGTTCATTTCACATCCCGTTTTCGGGTCGGCGGTCAGTGCCCGCCAGTGCGCTGGTTAAAGTACCAGTCGAGGATGTCGTGGGCAACCGGCACTGCCGTCGCCGACCCCTCGCCGCCGTTGTAGATAAAGACGACCAATGCAATCTCGGGCGCTTCCACCGGGGCATAAGCCATAAACCAGGCGTGGGTCGGCTGTGCCAGCCCCTCTCCGCAAATACCTAGCTGAATGGCGATGTCGTCGCAGAACTGGGCCGTGCCCGTCTTGCCGGCAACGCGCACCCCTTCCACCTGTGCTCCCTGCGCCGTGCCATAGACCACCGCCCCCTCCAATCCCTGTTGCACCAGCGTCCAGTACTCGGGGGAGATGGGCAGCGTGCGGCTGATCTCGGGTTGGAAGGGCTGCACCACGTTCCCTGCGGCGTCGGTGATGTGGTGGACGATCTGGGGCCGGTAGAGCGTGCCGCCGTTGGCGGTGGCAGCCATCACATTGACCATCTGCAATGGGGTGACCTCCAGAAAGCCCTGACCGATGGCCATGTTGTATGTGTCGCCAGTGGACCAGTTCTCGCCGATGGTGCGCCGTTTCCAGGTGGCGGAGGGCACCAGCCCTGGCGCTTCGCCGGGCAACTCGACGCCCGTCTCCGACCCCAGGCCAAAGAGGTGGGCGTAGGCGGCCATACGCTCTGGCCCCAGCCCCACAAAGTCCCGCTCCTCGAACCCGCCGCCCACCTTGTAGAAGAAAATGTCGCAGGAATAGGCTAGCCCGTCCACCAGACCCAGCCAGCCGTGGCCGGCGTGATACCAGCAGTAGAACGTCTGCGCCCGGGCGGGGTCGTTGGGGTAGTAGCGGTTGGGCAGGTCGATGTGACCGGGGCAAAAGAGGCGGGTCTCTTCTGTCAGCACCCCTTCTTGGAGGGCCGCGGCGGCGGGTATGATCTTGAAGATAGAGCCCGGTGGCAGGTGGTCAGAGATGGCGTGGTTGACCAGTGGCCGGTGGGGGTCGTCGTACAGCCGTTGCAGGTCCTCTACTGAGATTCCCTGGGCAAAGAGGTTGTCGTCGTAGGTGGGCAGGCTGACCATCGCCAGTATCTCGCCTGTGCGGGGGTCCATAGCGATGACCACACCGCGGCGGGAATTGACCCGCGTCATCCCCTGCCAGAGGACATCCTGTGCCACCTGTTGCAGCTCCATATCAATGGTCAGGTAGACGTTGTGGCCGGGCACCGGTGGCTGCTCCGCGCCCAACACGCGGACCAGCCGTCCCAGGACGTCCTCCTCCTGATATCGCTCGCCTGGCGTGCCGCGCAGCCAATCCTCGAACGTGGCCTCCACGCCGGTGTACCCGATCCGGTCGCTGGTGGGATCGTACCCGCGCTCCTCGTACGTCTCTGCTTCCTCTGCCGGGATCGCCCCCACATAGCCCACCAATTGGGAGACCAGTGTGCCGTAGGGGTAGAGGCGGCGCGAGACGACGTCCACCCGGACGCCCGGAAAGATCAGCCCCTCGCCCTGGGCGATAGCCAGGGCCGTTCCCCGGGCCACTGGCTCGGCCACGACGAGCGGTTCGTAGGGGGCGGTCTCCAATCCCTGTTCCACCTCCTCCAGCAAGCCTGGTGGTCCCTCCGGCTGGCTGTATGGCTGGCCCAGGAGAGCCGCGAGCCGTCGCAGTACCGTCTCCCGCTGCAGGTCATCGTCGGGCAGTAGCGCGGGGATGACGACGACCCGGAAGGAGGGGGCGTTGCGCACCAACTGGACCCCGTTCCGGCTATAGACGAGACCGCGTGGAGCGGGTAGTCGCACCAATCTTCCCCGCTGCTGCTGCGCCCGCTTCACCCACTGGTCGGCCTGGACCACCTGGAGTTGGTACAGGCGGGCGGTAAAGAGCGCCAGCATGATCAGCAGAATGACGAGCATCAGCGCCAGGCGGGGAGAGGCGAGCAGGATAGCGAGCGTGCGGGCCAGTCCTCGCCGCTGGGTCGGGGGTCTAGACATGGAGCGTGAACCCCTCCGGCCTGGTGCGGCGGTGCAGCCACGCCAACGGTTGGTAGACAAAGGGGGCCAGGACGCCGTTCAGGACCGCCGAGGGGGCGGCGACGTGGGCCAGGTCGTAGCGCCAGTCCACCGCGTGTCCGGCCCATGCCAGGCCGAGCAGCATCAGCACGTGGTAGAGGAAACAGGCGATCAGCATCAGCAATGTGAGCTGGAGGAAGGTGGATCCCAACTCTCTACCCCATTGGCGGCTCGTAAAGAAAGAGACCAGGAGGAGGGCAAGGGCAATGGAGCCAAAGGGGCCGGCGGAGAAGAGGTCCAGCAGCAGGCCGCCGATGAACGCC
>JAOZPF010000133.1 GCA_029932895.1 Anaerolineae bacterium
TCGTCGGGACAACTGTCCTCTCCGTCCGCGACCCCGTCGCCATCCCGGTCCGCGCATCCGTCGGCAAGCGGCGACCCCGGCTCGGAGGGGCAGGCGTCGGCGTCGTCGGCGACACCATCCTCGTCCCCGTCCGCCAGCGCAAATGCCTCTACCACGATAGAACTGTGGGCGTGTGTGCCCTGGGCATTAAAGGCCCTGGCACTCAGCGTATAACTGCCGGGGGAACCAGGCGTCCAGTATGTGGTCAACGGAAAGGGCGAGGTCCCTCTGGGGAGTGTGCTGCTCTGGGCCGCGATCAACTCCCCGTTCACCCACAACTCGATGCGGGTGATCTTGGCTGGGTCTCGGGCCACAGCGCGGACAGTTACCATCTGCCCCACCTCGACTCGGCTTCCAGGAGCGGGAGATTCAATCAGTACCACGGGCCGGGCTTCGACCGGTTGGGGCCTAAAGAAAAAGTATCCTGCTATGGTCGCCGCAGCCACCAGGCAACACAGAACCACCAAGATGATGAGCAACGGTGCAAGACGGCCGCGGCCGCTGCCTCCCCCTGCATACTGCTGAGCATTCATTTGTGTCTCGCCTCCCTTCCCAGGCACAAATCAGTTCAACGAGATGGAGAAATGGTACCATTCGGACCACTCGCTGGTGTTGCCAGCGCCATCCTGAGCGCGCACTGCCCACCGGTAGTAGATACCACAATCCACGTCTGCCTCGACCTGCTTGTCATCCAGCGGCCCCCATTGGTCAACCTCTTCCCATTGGTCGGCAGCCACCTGGTATTCAAGTGTGACATAGTAATGCACGCCGCTGGGATCGTTCACCGGGAGCCAGTTCAGAACCTGGGTGGTCCGGCAGGAGACCTCCAATCCGTCAGCGGGGACAAAGGGCTCGGGCACTGGCGGGGGGGTAGTATCGGGGGGTGGGGTAGGGGAAGCGCAGGAGCCGCTCACTTCGATGGTGATGGTGCGTACCTGGCTGCTCCCGTCCGCCAGCAGAACTTTTAGTGTGTGTACTTCTGTTGCACAGGGGCAAGTCTGAAAAGTGCCAACGCCAGGCACCCCCTGGTCATCGAAAAAGGCCGCCTGCACGTTAGCCGTTTCCCAATGGACGATGGTACAGGAGCCAGCGGGGACGGTGGCGGCATCGGCCCAGAAGTTGACCGTCGCCTCGGGCGGGGGTTCGGTTGGGGTGGCGGGGGGCGGAGCGGTCGGTGGGGGCGCGGAGGTTGGTGGGGGGACGGAGGTCACCGCGGACGGGGTGACAGTGGGTGGAGTTGTTGTGGGGAGCACGGGAGTCGAAATCTGGGCGACAGGGTGACCGACCAGCACAGTGATAACAGCGGGGCTGCTGGCCTGGCCCGCGGCGTCGTATGTTGTCACTCCCAGCGTGTATTCTCCTGGCTCCTCCGGCAGCCATTCTAGCGCAACCTCGGTGAATGAGGCTCCAGGCTGCTCCGGGGGGATGCGTTGGTACGGCGCGCCGTTGACTGAAAACAGCAGTTCCGTCACCCCTCCCTCGGCGTAGGCGTGGGCGATGACGGTCACCGGGCCACCGACGGGCAGAGTACTTCCATCACGAGGGGCATCGATCCAGGCCTGGGGGCCAGGCCGTGCCTCCGTGCAGGCAGCCAAAGGGATCACCAACAGCAGGAGTATGGAAAGAACTAGGGCATTACTCGACGGGCGTTGGCTGTTCATCCTTGCGCACTCCTTTCTTCACGGGCATACCCTTTTTCTATACTCATTATACTAGTAATTACGCTGTTGCCAAACGGTCATAGGGAATAGGTTCTTCTGCCAACAGCACCATCCATGGGGCGCGGCTTCGTCTGGATGTTTTGCGGATTAACAAATCGTTCTGACAATCCCTCCCGCTGGGGCTCACCTGCCCGGCGCAAGCGCGGCGCCAGGGGTCTCTCGGTCGTGTCCCACCTACAGGTAGGGGCAACCCTCGCGGTTGCCCTGGCGGGATTGTCGCAACGATTTGGAAAAAAGTCAAGCCGTCCGAGCTCGAATGATGGGGGCCGCGGCAGTAGGTGTGGCTCATCGCTGCCGGTGGTGTGTCTCCGCCGGCTCCGTTTTTGGCCGTCGATCTGAGGCGGTTGACAGGTTGGCGTTGCCGGAGTACAATCTTCTCAGTCACAAGGAGTTCTTGAATTGATCGGCGAAACGCTGGGCAGATACAAGATCGTCGAGATTATAGGCAGCGGCGGTATGGCCGAGGTCTACAAGGCCTACCAGCCGGGCCTGGACCGCTATGTTGCCGTCAAGGTGCTGCACTCTTTCCTCGCCTCTGACGAGAACTTTCTTACTCGCTTCAAACGGGAGGCGAAAGCAGTGGCCGCCCTCCGCCATCCCAATATCGTCCAGGTCTATGACTTTGATTATGACCAGGAGCGGGGTCTCTACTACATGGTGATGGAGTTCATCGAGGGCCCCACTCTGAAGACGCGGCTGGAGGAACTGACCGCCCGTGGGGAGCGGATGGACCTCGGTGAGGCCATTCGGACCATCGCGGCGGTGGGGGACGCGCTGGAGTACGCCCACCGCCGGGGAATGGTCCACCGGGATGTCAAGCCGGCCAATATCATGTATACCGCTGATGGGCAGGCTATTCTCACCGATTTTGGCATCGCCAAGATGGTGAACCTGAGCGGGCTGACGGCCAGCGGGGCGATGGTGGGAACCCCGGCCTATATCTCGCCCGAACAGGGGCTGGGTCATGCAGGGGATGAGCGCTCCGACATCTACTCGCTGGGAGTCGTCCTCTACCAACTCGTCACTGGCTCACTCCCTTTCGACGCCGACACGCCGATGGGCGTCGTGCTCAAGCACATCAACGAGCCGCTCCCCTCTCCCCGCTCCCTCCGTCCCGACCTCCCGGTGGGGCTAGAGCGGGCACTCGCTCAGGCACTGGCAAAGGACCCCGCACAGCGATACCAGGCGGTGGCCGAGTTCGTCGCTGACCTCCGCCGCGTGGCGGCAGGCCAGGAGGTCTACCCTCCCCCGCCGGCAGTAACGACCGTCTCGCCAGCGCTGGAGGAGACGATGCGGGTTCAACCGCCGCCGCTGGCGACGCCGCTCCCACCCGCGCCTCCGCGGCGACGAAGGTGGTGGATTCCTCTGGGGGTTGGGGCGGTGGTGGTCCTGGTTTTGCTGGTCGCGGCGGTCGTTCTGGCTACGAGCACTGTCCTCTCTGGCTGGCTGGGGAATGGTGCGATTGGCTCGCCTACTGCTCCTCCCCCCTCCCCCGATGTAGCTGCCACGCAGTTTGCCGCCACGCTGGAAGCGATCCAGGCGATTCAGGCCACACTCGGCGCGCCCACGGCCACGCTGATGCCCACGCCGACACCAACTCCCACCCCGGACTTGACAGCGACCGCCCTGGCGTCCTGTGTCTTTGACTTGGAGATCGTCGAGGACCAATCCGTCCGGCCCACTATCCTGATGCCCGGCCAAAATTTTGTCAAACGCTGGGTGGTGCGGAACAACGGCACCTGCCCGTGGGAGGCGGATTTCCGCCTCGTCTATGTCTCCGGGGAGCAGATGGGGGGGCCTGAATCGGTGGAGGTCGAGCCTGTTGGGGTGGGGGAAGAGTGGCGGATCGAGTTGCCGCTCCAGGCACCGACCGGGTACGCGACTCACACGGGCGTGTGGCAGTTGCAGGACGGGGAAGGTCATCCGGTGGGGGCTGAGCTACAGGTGGTGGCCCGTGTCGACCTCACGCCGACGCCACCCCCGCCCACAGCGACGCCGCTTCCACCCACGCCCGAGTCCACGCCAACGCCGCTGGAACCGCTGCATATGTCGGTCCCTATACTCTGGGGAACGTGCACAGAGGATGTGTGGAATGGAGTCTGGGGCGGGACGCTGGTCTGGTCGGCGGGTGGCGGGACCGGCACGTATCACTATTTCCACTCCGACGTGCAGCCGGATTTCGAGCTGGCAGAGCCTTCCTACACTTTTTCGACGCAGACGGGGAGAAGGCTCCTGATGAAGTTCTTTACCACATCGGCAGGGCTTGACGTCATCGGCGCGTTGCCACAGGGCTGTTGCGATGGGACCTCCGGCCGGTATGTCACCCCCGGCGGCGTCGAGGTGGTCTGGCAGACGGTGAACGTCGGCCAGGGAGATTGCCCGTAGAGGGCGCACCTTTGTGCGGATTGTGGTAGGGGCGCACACACGGGTGCGCCTCTGCTTTTACAAGAGCCCGGTGCCGTGCAGGACCGAGAACCCCAGCCAGAGGGCCAGGGCCGCAAAGAGGAGTGCCGTCCCCAGCTTGACCGCCGCTGTCCGCTTCTGCAGGAAAAGCCCCAGTTGCATCGAGGTCGTGCCCAGGTAGGCCAGGCCAAACACGACCAGCAGAGGGATGATAAAGAGCAGGTTGTAGAGGACCAGGTAGCCGACCCCTAGCGCGCGCATCTCTGGCATGCTGGCGATGAAAATGATGGTGGGTAGATAGACCTGACCGGTGCAGGCCAGTTCCAGCATCGAGACGACCAGGCCGGTGACAAAGGCTGCCGCAAAGTATGCCCGCGCTTTCTGGCCCTGGCGGATGACCGCCCGCACGCGCTTTCGCACAGCGTCGGGGAGGCTGAGGCTCATATCTTGAATCTGGCCCTGGCGGGCCTTGAGGTAATCGCGGAAGCTGAGAACCGCCAGTGCGGCGCAGAAAAGGGCGGTCAGCCCGTATACCCAGTGCCCGAGGGTGGTCAGTAGATTGCCCAGCAGGTCCAGAATCTTGTAAAAGCCCAGCCCCACGGCCAGGTAGGCGATAAAGACACCCAGGGTAAAGAGCGTCCCGACTACGAGCAGTTCCCGTCCCTTGCGCTCTCCGGCGGCCAGGTAGGCGATCATAAAGACCAGGGTGGCGAAAGCGCAGGGGTTCAGCCCGTCCACCAGGCCGGCAAAGACGACGGTCAGCACGCCGGGGATGCGGCTGGTCACATCTGGTCGCTCGACGTCCTGCCATACTTTCTCTGCCCCGGTAGGGGCGTACTTGTCCATCAGCGCGATCAGGTTCTCCGGCGTGATCTCCTCACCGCCTACGAGCACATCGTCGCCGATAAAGATAGCCGGCGTGTGAAAGCTCTCCCAATCGTAGCCGGTGTGCTCCACCAGCCACTCGGCCAGGTCGAGGTCGTCATAGATGTTGAACTCCTCGATGACCAACTGCGGATAGAGGCTGCGCACGTACTGGATGTCGGTCTCGGCGCGGCTGCACACCTGGCAACCCACCTCGTAGAAATAGGCCGCCCAGACGGGCGCCGGCTCCTCGCACGCCGCCGCGTTGGCCTCGCATATCTCTCCCCCCGGTTGCCCCAGAGCGCCTGGCCCGACGAGGGGGCCGGGGAGAGGACTCTCCAAAGGGCTTGCCATCGGCGCTGGCGCTGCCCCTTCCTGGGTGCCCAGCAGCGATTGCAGGCCAGGGATGTCGGGCCAGGTGGTGCCGCCGGCGGAGAGACAGGTATCCAGGAGGCAGGGCAATCCGCTGCGGATCTGCTCCTCATTGGTAAAAATACTGCCGTCAACGATCAAGGTTGGCAGCCCCCGTTCCTGTGGGGCCACGTTGAATTGCTCCTCCGCACGGATGAGCAGTTCATAGTTCTCCGGTTTGCCGATCTCGACGTAGAGGATCTCCATCCGGTCGCCGTACTCTTCCTGGAGCGGATTCAGGACCTCCTCTTGTACGGCGCGGCAGTGGCTGCATTCCGTCGAGTAGAAATAGACCATACGGACGACCGAGTTGCCTGCGGGGATCTCTGCAGGCGGGGTGTGCTGGCACGCCACGACGAGTGCCAGCAACAAGAGCGAGATGGATAGTGCCCTATAAGCTGTTCTCATCTTGGGGTTTCCTTTCGTGCCATTTGTGGTGGTCTCCCTCTCGAGTGTTGGTACTGCTTGCCCGTCCCGCCGGGCGCTAAACCGCCCGGCAAAGTAACCGCTCGGCCTACCTTCCCGCAGGTTGTGGCAGGCCATCTCGCGGATGCGAACTATCATCTGGAGCGCTCTCTTGTGTCTCGGCTCCCCTCGAACCTGCGGGAGGGTGAGCAGTTACCCAGCTCCAGCCCGCAGGGCTTGGCTCTTGAGCCCCGACGTTCTGCGCTTTGTTCCGATAACCGCCGGGCCGAGTCTGTCGGAGCATACCACAGACCGTTGACTCTAGCCAGTGACAATCTTCGTCAGCTCTTTGGACGGTCATCACCATTGCCAATCCGCCCCCTCCATTGTATACTACACCTGATGGCTGAGCAGACCCTTCCTCCTGGAGGACCGCGACGGTGGATCGCCCGGATCCGCGACCGGCTCGCCGGGGCTGTGCGCGGTGGCGGGCGGGCTGGCAAGCCACTTGTTCTCTCCCCGCGCGCTGTGCGGCTCCTGAGCCTGCTGGTCATTGCCAACGGGGTCGTGCTGGCCTTGCTAGGTCTGGCACTCTACGAGACCAACTCGGCTCTTCTCACCCGCCCTCCCTCCGTCGTGACAGTTGTGGTCACATCGACATCGGGCCTCCCCGCCACGCCGGGAGCTACCCCGACCCCCTTTGGCAGCGGTGGGGCAGTGGCCTTTACCATCCGTCAGAACGGCAACGCCGATATCTATGCCATCAACCAGACGACCCACGAGGTGGTGCGGCTGACCAGCGACCCGGCTGAGGAACGGGACCCGGCCTGGTCGCCTGACGGGCAGATGATGGCCTTTGCCTCGAATCGGGGGCATAACTGGGATATCTACCTGCTCGATCTGGAGGGAGGGGCGCTGATCCGTCTCACCCGCGATCCCGGCTTTGACGGCGGCCCCACCTGGTCTCCCGATGGCGAGCGGATCGCTTTCGAATCGTACCGCGGGGGCAACCTCGACATCTATGTGATGGACGCCGACGGACGCAACGTTCGCCGCATCACCACCGACCCGGCCCCCGACTATAGCCCGGTCTGGTCACCCGATGGGCGCATGATCGCCGCCGTCTCTTTCCGTGAGGGGAACCAGGATGTCTGGGTGCACATCCTGGAGGGAGAGGGTGCGGGGACGGAGATCAATGTCACCAAGAGCGCCGGTGCTGACGAGTCGGACCCGGCTTGGTCGCCTGACGGGTCGCGGCTGGCCTACACCATCGGACGGGCCGGCTATTCCACTGTGCAGGTGAGCAACCTGGAATTCCACACCGAGGGCATCACCGAAACACAGATGGTGCTGACCCACTCCTCGGTCGACCTGTTTGGCTCCGGTTCATCTCCTACCTGGGCGCCCGATGGGCAGAGCCTGGTGACGGTCTACCAGCATGGCGGGCGGTCCTACCTCATCGCCTCCAGCCTCTACGGGTGGGGGCTCTCCCAGGAGGTCTATAGCTCCGCCGGACTGGTCGGCGGTCCGGTCTGGGGGAGCACGGTCCTCTCGGAGCGGGCCATCGCCCGCGCGCGCGCCGCCGAACCAGCCAGCGCGCTGCCTCTCTATGCCGAGATCGTCCGACCTCCGTCCTCGTCTGGCCCTCCGTACACTTACAGCCTGGTCTATCTGCCGGATGTGAACGGGGCGGACGACCGGATGAAATTGAGCGACCGGGTGGACGATAGTTTCAACGCTCTGCGGCAGCGCGTGTTGGCAGAGACAGGGTGGGACTATCTCTCCATTCTCGGCGCTGCCTGGCATCCGGCGAGCGAGGCGCCGCCAGGGCAGTCGCGGATGAGCTGGCACGTCTGTGGGCGGGCGATAGACCTCAACCAGGGTTTTTACGACCAGGACGAACAACTCATTCAGTTGGTGCGGGAGGATGCGGGGAACGAGACCTACTGGCGCGTGTTCATCCGGGCGGCCGAGCAGGACGGGAGCATGGGGGAGCCGCTGCGGGTGGCTCCCTGGGACCTGAAGGCGCGGTCGGAAGGG
>JAOZPF010000134.1:0-2305 GCA_029932895.1 Anaerolineae bacterium
AGGCGTGACGGAGAAGGGAGAGCAAGGAGCGACGACGATACGCAACATAGCATAGGGTTTGGGGTCGTGGTAGGTCTCGATGGCCCGCTGCATATCCTGGAGGATGAACTGCTCATCCTCGACCACGCTATCTGGCGGCAGGCCGCCCTTGCTCTCGCCCAGGCTCATCGCTCCCCGGCTGGCGTGGAAACGGACGCCGATCTCTTGCGCGGCACGGATCTCGTCGTCGATGCGGCTGCCATTGGGATAGATGTAGAGATGGTCGGCGGCGGTGGTGCAGCCAGAGAGGACCAATTCGGACAGCCCCAACAGCGCGCTGGTATAGACCGCCTCCGGGGTCAGCCCGGCCCAGATGGGGTAGAGGGTCTTGAGCCAGCCAAAGAGCGGGGCATCCTGCGCTGCCGGCACTGCCCTGGTCAGGGTCTGGTAGAGATGGTGGTGCGTGTTGATCAATCCCGGCAAGAGAAGCATCCCGCTGGCGTCAATGACCCGGTCGGCTGTGGGAGGCAGATCGGCAGTTGGCCCGACCTGTTCGATGACATTGTCGCGCACAAAGAGCCCGCCGCCAGGGATACGCCGGTCGGCATCGTCCATCGCCACCAGCAATGCGGCGTTCTTCACAAGCAGCGTGGGCATAAGGGCAGCCTCCTCGAAGTTGATAGCCCCAGTCTAGCACACCTGGGGGGAATGAGCAAGGGCAGGCACACAGGGGAGCATTTCACTTTGGGACGAATTGGGAGAACAGTCCGCCGGGGTACTTGGCTTCCCATCGGAGCCTGGGTTCCTCAACCCGGCTAAAGCCTATATTCCATAGTGACGTCGCGCTCCAAGCGCGACCTCCAAGCTACGGACTCGACGTCTCCCCGTCCCCCCATCTTTGCGTCTCCCCTGCCGGGTAACCCGTCCCAAAGCGAAACACTCCCCCCACAGGTGCGCCCCTGCAGTTGCCCGCTCCATCCGCCCCGGGGTGGGCGCACACACAGGTGCGCCCCTACAACTGCCCGCTCCATCCACTTAATCCGCCCCACCCCCTTGACAAATCCCGCCCGATATGGTAAAATACTTTGCACCACAAAGTGCTTTATAGGAGGGAAAAATGGAACCAGATCAAGCGCTGGACGATCTAAGGGTCATTCGCCAAGTGATGGAACGAACCCGCCGCGCGTCGGGCAAACACGGAGGGTGGTACGGGATACTGTGGGGGGCAATCTGGTTCGTCGGCTTCCTGGGCAACCAGTTCCTCTCTCCCCAGGCCGCCGGGTGGCTTTGGACCATATCGGATAGCATCGGCCTGGTAGGCAGTATCTGGATAACCGTGCGCGCGCACCGCCACGCCACCGTACATTCCCCCGTCTGGCGACCGCTCTTCTTTTGGTTCCTATCCCTGCTCGCCTTTGATGGCCTGCTGACCTGGCTCTTTGACCTGCAACCGGGCCGCGACCTGGCGCTGCTCATTCTCCTCACCGTTGCCCTCAACTTTGTCCAACTCGGCCTCTTTTCCTCCTGGAAGATCGGCCTGATCGGCGTGCTCATCGCGGTGCTGGCAGTGGGAAGTATCACTCTGTTCCCAACCTACTTTAACCTGGTGATGGCTCTCCTGGGCGGGGGCCTGCTGGCGGCAAGCGGGGTGTGGTTCATTCATCAGAGGGAGTGAGCGATGGCTGAACTGAACTCGCTCATCCACCAACCGACCAGACTGCGCATCATGGCGGCGCTGGTCAGCATGAGCGAGGGAGAAAGGGTGGATTTCGGGTTCCTGCGCGACCTCCTGGGGCTGACTGACGGCAATCTGAGCGTCCACCTGCAACGACTGGAGGAAGCAGGATATATAGCGGTGGAAAAGGTTTTTGTGGGGCGCCGGCCCAAGACCTGGGTCCAGGTCACGCCAGCGGGGCGGGCAGCCTTTGCCACCCACGTCGATGTGCTGGAGGAGATCGTCCGCGGAAAAGAAGGACATGAAGGCAGAGACGCAGGAACACGGAGGAAAGGTGATGAGTGAGGCAATTATTGTCCAGAATCTACGCAAGACGTACGGCGATGTGGTAGCGGTGGACAGGGTCTCCTTCCAAGTGCGGGAAGGAGAGATCTTTGGCATGGTCGGCCCCAACGGGGCGGGCAAAACGACCACCATCGAGTGCATCGAGGGGCTCTGCCGCCCCGACAAAGGGCAGGTAGAGGTGCTGGGGTTGGACCCGCAGCGCGACGGCTACGAGCTGCGGGGCCGCATCGGCGTACAGCTCCAGGAGGCCGCCCTGCCCGACCGGCTGAGGGTCGCCGAGGCAATGGACCTGTTCGCCTCCTTCTA
>JAOZPF010000134.1:2315-7868 GCA_029932895.1 Anaerolineae bacterium
TACCCCGTTGACTATCACCTGCTGCTGAAGCAATTCGGTCTGGAGGGAAAGCAGAAGGCCTATTTCGGCCAGCTCTCCGGCGGGCAGAAACAGCGGCTCTTTATCGGGCTGGCGTTGATCAACGATCCCGACCTGGTCTTTCTGGATGAGCTGACCACCGGATTGGACCCCCAGGCCCGCCAGGCGATGTGGAAGCTGGTGCGAGAGGTCCGCGGACGGGGCAAGACTGTCTTTCTGACCACCCACTTTATGGAGGAAGCAGAGCAACTGTGCGACCGGGTGGCGATCATCGACCAGGGCCGGATCGTGGCGCTGGACACGCCGGAGAACCTGGTCCACTCGCTGGAGGCCGAGCAGCGGGTGGTCTTTGGCGCAGATGGCGGCCTGAACAAGGAATCTCTGCTGACTGTCCCTGGCGTCACTCGCGTGGAGGAGATCGGGGGACGGGTGGTGGTCTATGGCAAGGGAGATGGTCTGGTTGGCACCGTGGTCAACGCGTTGGAGGCAAACTCCATCCGCTTCCGCGACCTGCGCACCGAGCAGCCAACGCTGGAGGATGTGTTCCTGGCGCTCACGGGGCGAGAGATGCGAGATTGAACCAAGCGTGAAAACGAAGGAGGTTGGCAAATGCGCGGCCTGCGGAAATTGACCTGGGTACAGATGAAACTCTACCTGCGGGAGCCTATAGCGACGTTCTTTACCATCCTCTACGCGCCGCTGATGCTCCTGCTCTTTGGCGCTATCTATGGCAACGACCCTTCGTCCGAGCTGGGAGGGCTGGGGTTTATAGACATCACGGTGCCGGCTTACATCGGGCTGATCATCGTCTCGGTGGGATTGATGAGCGTGCCCATCGGCTTGGCCGCCAACCGCGAAGCGGGGGTCCTGCGCCGTTTCCGCGCCACCCCCCTGCGGCCCATCGCCTATATCATCGCCAGCGTGGCGGGATACTTTGTGATGGCCTTGGCAGGAGTTCTGCTGCTCATCCTGACCGGCAAGATCGCCTACAATGTGCGCTTTGAAGGGAACATCCTGAGCATACTGACCGGCTTTACGTTGGGCACGCTCTCCTTCTTCGCTCTGGGCTACTTGATAGCTGGGCTGGCCCCCACAGCACGCATCGCGCAGACGGTAGGGATGGTGCTCGCCTTCCCCATGATGTTCCTCTCCGGGGCCACCATTCCTCTAGAAGTCCTGCCGCAGTCGGTGCGCAACGTGAGCCGCTTTATTCCCCTCACCCACGTGGTCTCCCTGCTCCAGGGATTGTGGTTCGGCGATAGCTGGGGGACACACCTGACGGAGGTGGCAGTGCTGGCGGCAGTGCTGGTGGTAGGAACGGCAGTGGCAGCGCGACTATTCCGCTGGGAGTAGCAGCACGACAAAAGCAAGGCGGCCAAGGCTATCCCTTGGCCGCCTCCACATCCTAAAGAAACAGTACGCTAGGGCAGGCTACCAGGATGGTAATCCAGTTCGGTGACATAGAGCGTGCCCGGGACATAGTCGCCGGAACTGTAACTAGCCACCCAGATGTCGATCTGCCCCTGCGGCGGGTTGGCTATATCCACCAGCGGGTTCCAACCACCCCCGGTATAGGGCGAGTCATCATTGCAGTGCCAGTTACCATAGGCGTCGTTGATCACCAGACGGGTGTCGTCACTCGCGCCGTTGGCCACGAAAAAGATGCGCAGGTTGCTAGAGTTGCCCGACCAGTTGATCCGAAAGTCCGGCGCACTGGTGGCATACCCGCCACACCCGGCGCCAAGCCCCAGGCTCCCCACATCAACGGAGCCGCCACTCGTCATATCGACCGTGTACGGGTCCGGCACAAAGCCCGCGGCCAGGTCCACCGAGCCATAGTTCGGTGCGGCCGTAAAGT
Source organism: Anaerolineae bacterium (assembly GCA_029932895.1). Taxonomy (GTDB): domain Bacteria; phylum Chloroflexota; class Anaerolineae; order B4-G1; family DUEL01; genus JAOZPF01. Next base: position 4,192 of record JAOZPF010000134.1, read on the forward strand.
CAAGACCCGCTCCGCCGCCAGGAGGCTGACCACCACCAGAGGGATCACCAGGATGATAATCCAGCTCGGTGACATAGAGCGTGCCCGCGACATAGTCGCCGGAACTGTAACTAGCCACCCAGATGTCGATCTGCCCCTGCGGCGGGTTGGCTATATCCACCAGCGGGTTCCAACCACCCCCGGTATAGGGCGAGTCATCATTGCAGTGCCAGTTACCATAGGCGTCGTTGATCACCAGACGGGTGTCGTCACTCGCGCCGTTGGCCACGAAAAAGATGCGCAGGTTGCTAGAGTTGCCCGACCAGTTGATCCGAAAGTCCGGCGCACTGGTGGCATACCCGCCACACCCGGCGCCAAGCCCCAGGCTCCCCACATCAACGGAGCCGCCACTCGTCATATCGACCGTGTACGGGTCCGGCACAAAGCCCGCGGCCAGGTCCACCGAGCCATAGTTCGGTGCGGCCGTAAAGTCAAGACCCGCTCCGCCGCCGGGCGGCTGCCCGCCGCCAGGAGGCTGAGCGGTACCAGTGACGCTCCAGGTCGTCGCTCCGCCGATGGTCCAGTTCCACTCGGTGGCGAGCTGATTGTGGTCGCAGTCGTCGGCTCGCAGGTCGTAGGCCCCCACAGGGACAGAAAAAGTGCGGTTTGCGCCAGGGCCTACCGTCTCGCTCGAACCCAGCCAGTCGTCGCCCCAGGTCGAATCAGTGACGGGGGAGATATAGACATGGCAGATCGTCTGGCTCGAGTTATTGACCATAGTGAGATCAGCCGTACCGCCACCACTGGGCGGTTGGGCGGTGGGCTGAGAGGGTGGTTGCGCCGGCGGCTGAGAAGGCGGTTTGTCACCGCCAGGAGGCTGCCCTCCGCTGGGGGGTTGCCCACCACTGGGGGGCTGCCCACCACTGGGAGGCTGAACAGTGGGCTGAGAGGGCGCTGTCGTGGGCGGCACGGCCGTCTCCCCTCCTCCCACACTGCACGCCAGGGCAGCCACGACCAACAGAGCTGCCGCAAATCCTAACCATTTAGCTTTCATCTCTCCTCCTCATATTGAATTTCCTTAACTTTCCTAGACGATACTCCCCGGCCAGAACCGTGGGGAATAGGGGGAAGCAGAGCCAACTCTTACGGAAGATTGTCGGGATCATAGTCAAGCTCAGTGACATAGAGCGTGCCGGCGACATAGTCACTCGAGCTATAGCTGCCGACCCAGATGTCGATCTGCCCCTCGGCCGGATTGGGTATATCCACCAGCGGGTTCCAACCGGAAAAGTCGTCGTTGCAGTAATAGTTGCCGCGCGCGTCGTTCACGATCAGGGTGGCATCCTCGTTCTCGTCATCAGCGACGAAAAAGATGCGCAGGTTGCTGGACGAACCCGACCACTGGATGCGAAAGTCGGGAGCGCTGGTGGCATAGCCCGTGCAGTCGGAACCCAGGTCCAGCCCGTCGACATCGACGGAGCCGCCGCTGGTAACACTGACCATGTACGGGTCAGAGGCGAACCCTGCGGCCAAACTCTCCACCCCAAAGTTGGGCTCCAGCGTATAGTCCAACCCGCCGGTTGCCGGCGGCTGAACGTTGGACGGCGGGGCAGTAGTGGGCGCTGGCGGTTGGGTCTCTACCCCTCCCCCGCCGCAAGCCAGACCAGCTATGACCAACAGCGCCGCAGCCAACATCAACAAAGAATACCTCTTCATATCTCCTCTCCTCATTTCAAGTTGTGACAACAAGTTATCAAAGAACACCCTTGATATTCTCGCCCACCTCCTCCCTGTGCCTTTATCCCTATGCGGGCAACTGCTCAGCTCACCTTTCCAGCCAGCCACCCGCAAATGGGAGAAGGGAAAGAGGTTTGCGAGCGGCCTTGCCGCCCTCGAATCCCTATCCCTCCTCCCCTTGGCACAAGAAAGGCAGCCAGGGATGGGCGGCTTGAGCAGCAGTTCCTATGTAGTATAAAAGCAACTAGCCATGATGTCAACCGAAGATCTACCGGCCTTCGGACCCAAGTTCGGACCTCCTCGGGCTGGTGGCGGGGCGACAGCGTGGTGGTCCCCCCGGAAGGGGAAGCGGAATCCGCAGCTTGGCGGGTTGCCACCAGCGCAATCTTGACTATACTCGATGGAGGAGGGTGAGATGTTCGCGTTCGATGAGCAGGATGAAGAGTACGGCATCGGTGAAGGCCAATGCCTGGGCTGCGACACGTGGGGACGAGTGGACGACCTGGGCTTGTGCGAAAAGTGCGGGGCCAAGTTCGAGCGGGACATGCTGCGCCTGCGGAACTGGGACTATTCGGCAACTGCTTTCGGGCTACCCCCCGCAGCGTGTGAAGAGGCTCGCCGCCAGGTGATTGCCGAATTTGGCCAAGCGCTGGAGTTGGTCACGGAGGAAGTGCCGCCGCAAGAGCGCCACCATTCAGGCCGGCGAAAGAAGCGACGGCACAGACGATGAACCAGGTTCTCGACTGGCTCTACGTCGGCACGTACCGGGACGCGGAGAACTATGAATTGCTGAAAGAGGCCGGCGTCCAGGCTGTGCTCTCGTTGGCCTACCCCGTCGAGCACCCCGACATCCTGGTCGGATACACCCCTTTCGACGACGGCGCGCCGATCCCCGAGGAATCCCTGTACCGGGCGCTCCGCTTCGTGCGGCGACAAAAGCGGGCCGGGCATAAGGTGCTGATCGCCTGCAGCGGCGGGGTCAGCCGCTCGCCGTCGATTGCCATTGCCGTGCTGCACGAGCTAGAGGGCTACCCGCTGGTGGAGGCCTTTCGCACCGTATTGAGCCGCGTGCCCAGCGCCTTCCCCGACCCGACGGTGTGGAACTCGCTCTGCCGCTTCTACCGGCAGATGGTCAGCGTCAATGATGTGTGGCCCAACCGCGCCTGAATCGCGCGCTCTCTCTGGCACGAGAGGCACAAACGACAGACGGTAATTGCGTTCTTCCCGTCCGTGTGCTATACTCCTGATAGTCACAATATAATGAAAAACCTCGGCGCTCGTACGGAGCCCGAGGTAGCGTCCGGGGCGGGCGAATCGCCCCAGCGGTTCGAATGCTACCACATCGCCCGCCGAAAGTCAAACTGTCGGCGGGGTTCGCTTTTTCTGGGCCTGGACAGGACAACAAATAGCTTTTTTTCTCCAGGGAGCTGTGACCTGCTGGCACAGTGACTGCCCTCGAGAGATAGCAAAGGTACCCAGTACCTGAATGTATGGCTCTGGAGCCCAACTTGTTGTATCCCAGCAGCACAAGGGGGCCTCTATCAACTATGACCGCTATCGCTGAACTACACCCCGGCGTTCGCCTCTACGACCGCCGCCTGGGTCGAGAGCGGCATCTCCACCAGGTGGAAGTCTATGGATCCGTCGCTTTCCTCAGCTTCCTCAATCCACAGACAGGGACTGTGGACCGCCAACCTTTCCCTCTGGATGAGATCGAATCCCGCTTCGAGGTGTTGGATGCTGATACGGTGGCTTTCCGCGGCGACCCAGAGATGGTACGACTGGTGGCCGAGGCGTACCGCCTCCAGCACGCCTATCTCTTCAACCCGGTCTTTGCCACCGAGACCTCGTTGATCGATCTCCTGCCCCACCAGTTGGCTGCCGTCTATGGAGTTTTGCCCACGGGCGACAACCCCCAGGGCTACCCCGGAATGTTGGACCATCCCCGTCTGCGTTTCCTG
>JAOZPF010000135.1 GCA_029932895.1 Anaerolineae bacterium
TGTCGCACCATCTCCTCCGGCAGACCGCGGTGCAGCCTCAACTCCAGTTGGCCGGTCTGGGGATTGACCATGCTGACCAACCCGCTCTCGAACCCTGAGACGCTAAGCGCGCGCGCCAGCGCCTCCTCCAGCACGTCATCAAGTTCGAGGGAGCGACTGACCGTGCTGCTGATAGCATTCAGCGTCCGCATCTCGGCCAGCGTTCGCTGCGTCTCCTGGAAGAGACGGCTGTTCTCCAGAGCGACCGCCACCCGCTCCGCGGCCCGCTGGGCCAGAGCGATCTCCTCCGGCTGCCACGGCCCGAGATCATCCGGCCGGTTGAAGCCAACCACACCGACCACAACCCCGCGCAGCGCGACCGGTACGACCAGGGCGTATCGCTCACCTCCGTCTTCTTCATAGCTAGCGACGACAGGCGCTCCTCCCTCTCGCGCTGCGGCAAAGAGGTCCTGCCAGATCTCTTGCGGGGACATAGATGTACCCAATTGGTACCGCGTCAACTCTGGCCCCATCTCGCCGAACCGCCGCCATGCCTCAGAGGTCACCGTTTGGTAAAGGTCCTGCAACTCCTCCAGCCTCGATTGCGCCTGAGCGAACAGTCGGGCATTCTCCAACCCTACCGCTATCTGGTCGGAAAGGGCCCGCAGGGTCTGGATACGATCCACGGAAGGCTGCTCCTCGCTCTCGACGTGAGCGTCCAGCACTCCCACCACCTCGCTGCCAATCTGCAGTGGGATGGTCACTCGCCAGCGGGGAGGAGCAAATCCCAACGCCCGCTCGGAGGAGACGGGCGAGACGGCAACTTCGCCGCTCTGCACCACCTGTCCCACTGGGTCATCCCCTCCCAGCCGGACCCGGTAACCTGATCGTTTCTCAGAGGAAGAACGGAGGACGGCGTATTCCCGTCGATCGTCCAACAGGAACAGGTCAACATACTGGAGGTCGTAACGCTCGGCCACCAGACTGACAAAGCGGTCCATCAGTTCCTGTTCCTCCACAAGTGCGGCCGTCTGCCGCGCCACCTCGGCGGCGGCTGCCAGGGCTTCGGTTCGCTCCGCCAGAAGACGGTTGGTCTCCTCCAGTTCAATTGCCCGCTGCTGGAGCAGCCCGGAGGTATGGGCCACCTCTGCCGAGGCCCGGCGCTCCGCCTCCAGGATATTGGACTGAAAGCGGACAAAGCGCCACAGCAACACGACGAGGGGGAGCAGGAGCATCAGCAGGGTGATACCAGAATCCAACCAGGCGGAGAGAGCGAGAGGGTTATCCTGGTAGGCGGGGAAGGTCGTGATCAACCCCAGGTGAACGAAGAGGGTGAAGACAGCATAGATGAGCAGGCTAAGGCCCATCATCGACAGGCCGGAGCGAGCACCAATGAGGATGGCGGCGAGAATGGGCAAAGCGAAAATGTAGAGCCGCCCATCTCCCGCCAGCCCGGCGCGCCACAGGCCCATCGCACCAGCGAGATAGCCCAGCAACAACAGTCCTCCCGCCCGCAGACGGAAATTGATACGACGCAGAACCGCCAACATCAACAGGACGGCGTACAGCAGAAGAAAGGCCCCCGCCGCCAGCCACTGGCTCGGGTCACGGACCGCCTGGGAGACCGTGGACGCGACAGCAAAGGTGGCAAGCACCGTCACGACCACCAGCAGGGTGTTCAGCACGCCGGTACGCCATTCTTGCAGCGAAACCGCAAGTTCGGACGTCGCATTCGAGAGTGTGTCGTCTCTCATACTACTCCCTCTCTATCCGGCTGCCAGGTGAGCGTGAGTATCCATCCCCCGCTCACCTTGACCCACCGCGCTTTGCTACTGTTCCTCGCCGCCCTCGTCGTCGCTGGACAGCGTCCCCAGTTCGATGTACACCCCATCCGCTCTCAGAGCCTGCCCGAGTTCCTCGGCAGCACCCCGCATCACCGCCCTCATATCCATCGACCAGGAAAGCCGGTCGCCAACGGCGCGCAGGGTGGCCTCTTCCTCAGCCCGGCGGCGCGCAAACGCCAACAGCCGTACCCTTTCCAACGCCACCGCCGCCTGGTCGCTCAGGGTCTCGTAGAGGCGCAAGGAGGAACCGGAGAAAGCGCCTGGGGTGGTGCGGTAGACAAAGAGGAACCCTGTTGGCCTATCTCCCGCTGCCAGCGGAAAGTTGGCCACAGCCCGCCCCCCAACCCGCTCGACGAAGGGGCGGGTCTGCCGTGGCAATTTATCCGCCTCGTCCAGGTCGGAAGCGACCCAGCGGACGGCGTGGGACTCGACTATCTCGCCGTCCGCCCCGACGGGCACGCGGGTTCCCGGCTTGAGGGCAAAGCGATGGTCGCGAGCCCAGACGCGGCTCATCTCTACCTCGACTGGCTCTTCCCCATACGGCTCGAACAACCCCAACACGCAACCATCGGCATCGGTCTCCATCACCGAGCTGAGGACCACATCCAGCACGTCGTCCAACGACACGGCTGTGGTCAGGCGGCGGCCGAGGCGGTAGACGGGACTTGTCGCTTCCAGAAGCGCGCCCTCCTCAGAGAGTCGACGGGCGTTGTCGATAGCAACGGCGATCTGATCGGCCATGCTCTGCAACGACCGCACATCGTCCGAGTCGAAGGCCGCCTCCTCGGTTGATTGAACGTTCAGCACGCCGAGGAGCCTCCCGCCAGAGATCAGGGGGAGTGTCACTTCGGAGCGCGTGTAGGGCAAAAGAGGGTTGGCAAAGTGGACCGCGTCCTCGCCCACGTCGAGTGCGATGCGCGACTGGCGGTGCTGGGCGGTCCAACCGACCATACTGCTGCCGCCCACCGCCAGCCGGTGTCCCTGTGCCTTCATCTTGGCCCCAGCTTCCCCGGTGGCCTCGCGCAACACAGCCCACTCCCCGGTTTCGTCCAACAAAAAGATGCCGGCGTGATAGAACCCGAACTGGTCGCGAATCAGCTCCACCGTCCGGCGCAGCAGTTGGTCAATATCAAAGATCGAGGCGATGGTTCGACCGATCTGGGCGCTGGCCTCCAACTGCATCGCCCGGCGCTGCAGCGCATAGTTGGCATCCTGGAGTGCACGAGTCCGCTCGGCCACGCGGTCCTCCAGCTCGGCATAGAGGTCCTGCAAGTGCTCAGCCATCTCGTTAAAGGCCACCGCCAGGCGGCCAAACTCGTCCCGGCGCTCGACGGGGACCCGCTCCTCAAGGCGTCCGGCCGCCAGGCGGGTCGCGCCCTCCACAAGGCGGTCGACGGGGCGGGCGATGCCGCGGATGGTGATCAGAGAGGTGAGAGCAGCCACGACCAGCGCCAGCACGCCAAAGACGGTGGGGGCAAAGTTGATCAGGCGGCGTGCCGCGGTCATCTGGGCCGCGGCGGCTGCCTGCCGCTCCTCCGCTGCCACGATCATGCTCCCCAGCGACTGCACCACGACGAGATCGTAGTTGACCTCAAGTTGCGCCTGGTAAAAGCTGACGCGCTCCCAGTTCCCCTCGCGCACGGCCGTCGCCACATAGTCGGCGATGAAATCGATGCCGGACATCCGCGACTGGGCACGACGGGCCTCCACCCGCACCTCGTCATCATCGGGCAGGTCGTTAGTAGCCGTGCTGAGCCCGCCGATCGCATCGCTCAGGTCAGAGCGGCTTCTACCAAGAGCCTCGACCAACGTGTCCGGGTCCTGTGAAGGCGAGGCCTGCCCGATAGTGAGCAGCAAGTCAGCCGAGGCGCGCGCCGCCACATATGCTGCCGTGACCCGCTCTCCTTCTCTCTGTAGTTCAGCAAAAGCGCGGTCCAACCAGTTCAGCGCCAGAAAGTTGGCCACCCCACTGAGCAGCAACAGCACCAAAATCGCTACAAAACCCCACATCAGACGACCGCGGATGGTCATGCCATGGGGCGTAAAACGGGGCTGCGTCTCCTCTTCGACGACGGGCGCCTGCCCAGCCTCCGGCCCGGGTGGCGGCTCGACCCGCGGGGGGCGCAAGGGCCGCTCCCTTCCCTCCGGCTCCGGGGGCGGAAAATCGGAGAACAAGTCCTCCAGAGAACGATTCAGCTTGTTATCACTCATAGCCCCATTGCTCCCGTAGAGACGACCGACGGTGACCGGGCAGACTCCTGCTCCGACGTTCCCTCTCCCCCAGGCGGCCTGTTCGCCGGCGCGATGAGACGCAAGCTCGCCACCAGCTCACGAGCCAGGTTGCGATACTGCTGGCTGGCGCGCGTATTGGGCGCATAGCTGGTCACCGGCTGACCAAAGGCTGGACTCTCCCGCAGTCTCGTATCCACCTGGATGATCTGCCGGAACAGGGTGCGGCGGAAGCGGAGTTGCATATGCTTGAGGATCAGACGGTGAATCCTGTTCCGCTGGTCAAACATCGTCACCAGCAGCCGGTAGGCCAAGTTGGGATTGCTCTTGCGCCGCACCAGCTTGACCATCTCGGTCATCTGGCGCAGGGAACGCACGGCATAGTACTCGCACTGCGTGGGAATGATCAACAGACTGGCTGCCGTCAGCGCGTTGAGCGTCACCGTCCCAAATGTCGGCGGGCAGTCGATGAGCACGAAATCGTAAAGATCGGGATGCATGCGCTCCAGATCGGCCTTCAACCGGTATTCATAGCCCGGGCTTTTGTACAACACCTTGTCCAGGATAACCAGCTCGCGGTTCGCCGGCGCCAGGTCCAGCCCGGGCACCGTCGTCTCCCGGCTGGTGGCGACCAGAGAGCTTTGGGCCAACAGCACATCGGCCACTGTGCGCCGGAGCGAGTCGGGATCGACTGCCAGTGAAGCGGTCAGGTGTGCCTGGGGGTCAAGGTCGACCAGTAGGACGAGCCATCCCTGCTCGGCCAGACTGCCGCCCAGCGAGAGACAGGTCGTGGTCTTGGCCACGCCCCCCTTGTTATTGGCAATCGCGACCACGGTGGCCATCAGACCCCCCTGCCGTTTCCGGCTCCGCCCGCCCCCTGCTCCTGTGCCGTCTCGTGTTCTATGGGCAAGCTGAACGTGAATGTCGAGCCGACTCCCACAGTGCTCTCCACCTTGATCTCGCCGCCATGCATCTCGATGAACTCTTTGCTCAGGGCCAATCCCAGCCCAGCACCATTAGGGCGGTGACCGTTCCTCAGCGTGCCCTGCTCGAAGCGTTCAAAGATGCGCTCCCTATCCTGCGGGGCAATCCCCATCCCCGTGTCCCTGACGCTGACATAAACCCGCGCGTCGTCGGCCCAGGCCCGCACCCGGATCTCGCCCACCTCGGTGAACTTGGCGGCGTTGGCGACGAGCCGCAAGAGGGCCTGCCGGATGCGCGTAGGGTCCGCCTGTACCAACGGCAGGTCGGGCTGTATATCCGACCACAACGTCACGGGCCGGTCCCGCACCAAAGCGCTCCCCGTCGCCATCACGCTCTCGATCAGGTCTCCCAGGTTCACCGGCCGGAACTCGAGCTCCATCAACCCGGCCTCTATCTGGGAGACGTCCAACAGGTCGTTTATCAGACCCAACAGATGCTGCCCGTTCTCATAGATAATCTGCAAGTCAGTCGCCTGCCGTTCCAGCAACGGCCCATCGATCTCTTTCAGCATCAGCCGCGAGAAGCCGATGATATTGGTCAGTGGAGTGAGCAGCTCGTGCGACATGTTGGCCAGAAACCGCCGCTTTGAGCGGTCCAACTCCTGGAGCCGCACCACCGCCTCCCGCTCGACGGCATAGGCACGGGCGTTCTCCAGCGCGATGGTGACCTGGTTTGCCAGGTTCCGCAATGCCGAGACCTCGTCCTCGTCAAACGGTTCCTCCTCGGTGGTCTGGACACAGAGCACACCCAGGGTGCGGTCCCCCAGCCGGAGCGGCAGGGCCACCTCCGAATGAGTATAGGAAGCAGCCGGGCCGACCGACAGAGAGACAGGCTGCGAGTCCACCACTGCCCTCCCCTCACGAAAGGCCTGCCCGATCGGACCGGAAAAATCGAGCGGCACTCGATCGCCATAGGAAGGGGCGGGCTGTCCCGCGGCGGCTCGCAACAACAGGCCCTCTTCCTTCTCCTCCACAGTGTATATCACTACGTAAGAGTAGACAAATCGGTCCCGCACCACCCCAACCACCTCTTCCAACAGTTGATCGGGGTTCAAGATAGAAGTGATCGCCTGTCCCACCTCCAGGCTGGCCTGCATCTGGATAGCCCGCCGTTGGATCAGGTAGTTGGCCCTCTGCAACAGTTCGGTGCGTTGGGCCACTTTTTTCTCCAGGTCAGTGTAGAGCACTTGCAGTTCGGCGCTCATACGGTTAAAGACCTGAGCCAAGATGCCAATCTCATCTCGCGAGGAGACCTTGACCCGCTGCGAGAGGTCCCCTTGAGCGATGTGCAGTGCCGACTCGGTAAGGCGGACGACGGGGCGGGTTATCTGGCGGGTGACGATAGCCGCGATGACAGCGGTGACCATAGCCACAATCAACGTGGCGGCGACGACGGCGGTGGCAACGGCGTCATTGCCGGCAAAGGCCTCCTCCTGGGATTGTTCCACAAAGAAGGAAAGGCCCAGCGCCGGAAGCCGGCGGCAGACGCCAATGACGGGAACCTGCTCATAGTTCTCGTACAGCACCGCGTCATTGCAGCCTTGGAGAGCTGCGTCGACGGTGGACTGGGGAAGCCGCTGCTCTTGGGGCAACGCCATCCCCGCCCGGTCCACCAGGTAGGTCCGCACGGCCTGATCCAGACCGACCGAATCCTCCAGAACACGGATCAGCCCCTCCGCAGGAACGCGGACGGCGATGTAGAGAGGGCCGTCGGCGCCGTCGAGCCGGTTGACCAGCACTAGCCCCTCACCAGGGTGCAGGCCAAAGGAAACCTGCATGGTAGAGTTCGAGCTATCCTCTGTACCCAGCGGAAGCGGCAGCGTATCCCCCTCCCAGGCTGCCTCGCCAGCCCACTCGACACTTCCCTGCGGACTCAACAGGGCCAGGTCCTCGACCCCCCACTGCCCCGCCGTCTCGATCAGGAACGCCCGCACCTCCTGCGGGTCAACGTCGTCTGTCTGGAGAACCTCCGCCGCCCAGGCCACCAGGGTGGGGTCAGAGGCAACGCCGTCCCACTCATCCAACCAATCCAGGACCCGGGCCTCTTCAAAGTCGGCGATCAGGACCAGCTTCTCGGCTACCTCCGCCTGGATATTCTGCCGGCTGCGGTTGGTAGCGTACCAACTGACGACAGCGAGGGGAAGGATCGCCAACACCAGAAAAGCCGTCAGGAGCGTGCGCCCCAACCCGCCCCGGGCACCCACTTCTGGCACTTGCAGACCGGCATCCGCCTCGCTCGTCTCCATCACTTTTTGTCCATGCTAACGGGACCAAAAACGGGTCCCACAGATGCCTGCTGCCCCAAAGCACACACTGCAGGCACGGAGACCCGCCCCCGGCTCCACTCAATTCCCCCCTCGTTATCCGGTCGGCTTTACGAAAGCTCCCACACCGCTTCCCCACGCAAAATGCGCTGCACCTGCTCCGGGAAACGATCAGGGTCTATAGGCTTGCCGATAAAGCCGTCGAACCCGGCCCGACGAGCACGTTCCATACTGCTCTGGCTGGCGTCGGCTGTGACAGCGACGATGAGGGTATCCTCGAAATGGGCATCCTGCCGTAGCAGTTCCAACGCCTCGTACCCATCCCTCTGGGGCAGCATGATATCCATCAGAATAAGATCGACATGAGGAAGCGATTCAGCAAACTCCAATACCTGCCAGCCAGAGGCCTTCCACTCGCACTGTTGGACCCCCACATAGGCCAGCAGGCGAGCCATGAGTAAAAAGTTATTGAGATTATCCTCGATCACGAGGACTACGGCATCCTGTGGGCTGATCCCCATTCCCGCTCCACCAGCGAGC
>JAOZPF010000005.1 GCA_029932895.1 Anaerolineae bacterium
TTGTCGTAGCAGATGTAGAGGAACTGGTGCCCGCGCTCAGCCGCGCCGGAGAGGGCCTGGATGCCGATGTCGTACGTCCCGCCGTCGCCGCCAAAGGCGATGAACTTGACGTTCTGTTCGGGAATCTTGCCCTGGCGGACCAGGCTGCGGTAGGAGGCCTCGATGCCGCTGATGGTTGAGGCGGCGTTCTCAAAGGCGTTGTGCATCCAGGGGACCTGCCAGGCGGTATAGGGGTAGATGGTGGTCGCCACTTCTAGGCAGCCGGTGGCGTTGGCGATGACCACCGGAGCGTCGATGGCGGCCAGGACCTGCCGCACGATGATCGGAGCGGCGCAGCCGGCGCAGAGCCGGTGCCCCGGGGATAGTTTGTTCGGTTGCTTGGCCAATTCTTTGGGAATTAATCTCGTTGCCATGATCTTACTCCCGCACACTCAAGTACGTCACCATTCGTTCCACCTGGCCTGTCTCGGCCGTGCGGAGCATGTCCCGGTAGACCGACTCGATCTCGCCCGGCAGAATATCGCGCCCGCCCAGGCCGAAGACGTAATCGGCCATCGGCACCTGGACCCCGTGAACCGCCAGCGCTGCTACCAACTCCAGGAAGAGCGGGCCGGCGTTATCCATCGCCCCGAAGGAGATGGAGCGGTCCATCACAGCCACCGCCTTCAGATGGCGCAGCGCGTCTGCCAGCTCCTTCGCCGGGAAGGGGCGAAAGAGCCGTGGCTTGAGCAGCCCCACCTTTAGCCCCTCCTCGCGCAGTTGGTCAACCACGACCTTGGCGGTGCCGGCGGCCGAGTTGACGACCACCACCGCTACCTCCGCATCGTCCAGCCGGTAGGACTCGAACAAGCCGTACTCCCGGCCAAACTTTTGGTTGAACTCGGCGGTCACTTCCATGATGACGCGCGAGGCGTGCTCCATCCCATCCACCTGCTGCCGCTTGTGCTCATAGTAGTAGTCGTAAAAGTCGAGCGGGCCGTAGGTCTTGGGGTGCTCCAGGTCCAGCAGCGACCACTGGGGGTGATACTCACCCACGAATGCCTTTACGTCCGCGTCGTCATAGATCTCGACCCGCTCCATGCCGTGGCTGGTGATGAAACCATCCTGGCATACCGCCACGGGCAGGAGCACGTCGGGGTGCTCGGCGATGCGAACGGCCTGGATCAGGTTGTCATATGCCTCCTGACCGTTCTCCGAAAAGAGAATGATCCAGCCGCTATCCCGTATCCCCATCACGTCCGAGTGGTCGCAGTGAATGTTGATGGGGCCGGAGAGCGCCCGGTTGACCAGGCTCATCACGATGGGCAGCCGCGTGGAGGCGGCGATGTACACAATCTCCCACATCAACGCCAGACCGTTGGCGGAGGTGGCGGTCATCACCCGCGACCCTGCCGCCGCCGCGCCGACGCAGGCGCTCATCGCGCTGTGCTCGCTCTCCACGGTCACGAACTCGGTGTCGACCAGCCCGTCGGCCACAAAATCGGCAAACTTTTGCACCGTCGAGGTCTGAGGCGTGATGGGGTAGGCAGCGACCACGTCAGGGTTGATCTGGCGCATCGCCGTAGCGACCGCATCGTTGCCAGCTAATGCTTTGAATGTACTCATCTGTCCTACTCCTGGAACTTGCCTTCTTCGACCATGCGGATGCAGAGGCGGGGGTCGTCCCGCGCCACCTCTCCTTCCGCCTGCCGGATCACCTTGCTGTTGACCGGGCAAACCGAAGCGCAGATTCCACAGCCCTTGCAGTGGTCCAGGTCAAAACCGATCATCTTTTCGTTCTCGGCATCCACCAGGATGCTCGAGTCGGGGCAAAAGAGCCAGCACTGGAAACAATGAATGCACTCCGCCGCGCCGAAAACCGGGCGGAAGGCCCGCCAGCCACCGGTCAGATACTGCTCCGCATTTCCCGCTTCCAGGATCATCCCTCCGATGGGGATATCCCGCCATCCTTTCAATTCGGCCATACTGTTTACTCCTTGGAATGCGAATTGCGAGTTGCGAAACTCGCGGTGTGCCTATCCCTCTTGTACCTCCTCCGCTGCCCTGCGCAATGCCCGGATGTTGGCCTCTATCACGCTTGCAGAGACCTTTTTGCCGAACCATGCCCGCACCTGTTCGTCCAGCTCGTCAATGTTGAACAGGCCGGTGGCGCGGGCAAAAGCGCCCAGCATAGGGGTGTTGGTGATCTCGCGACCCATCTCTTCGATGGCGATATGGCTCGCATCGACCGTAAAGACCTTGCCCGTGCCAAAGCCGGTGATCTCCCGCACCTCTTGCGGTTTCATTGACGTGTTGACCAGCAGAGTGCCGTCTTTCTGAAGCCCCTCCGCTACCGGGACCGTGCCCAGCAGGGTGGGATCGAGGACCAGGACAACGTCTGGGTTCTCGATCTGGGAATGGATGGTGATGGGCTTGGAGCTGAGGCGGGTGTAAGCGCGAATGGGCGCGCCCATCCGCTCCGGACCATAGTCGGGAAAGGCCTGGAAGTATTGCCCGGTTCCCAACGCCGTCTCAGCCAGCAGCTTGCCGGCGGTCACCACACCCTGTCCACCTCGACCATGCCAGCGAATCTCGATCACATCTTTCATAGCGTCTCTCCTAAAGCAGAGATTGAGCGACATCGCGCTCCAACTCCTATATTGTGCCACAAACTTGCATTTTGCGCCAGTGACGGGCTGCCTCCCCCGCGGCGACACTTGTCATATCAACCTGAGCCGCAGTCTGGCAGGCATGGTGTTTGGGCGCACTCCCGGCGTGACTGACAGCTTGACAACTTGGGCAGGTAGCGGTATCCTCCCGCTTTAACCGAGGAAAGGAGAACAACGATGCCAAGTTCCTGGCAGCGACAGCTTTACTGGTATTGATCCTTGCTTCCTGTTCCCCCCTGTCCTCTCAACCTGCTCCCTCACCCACTTCCCAGCCCCTACCACAACCCACGCCCAAAAGCACGGGAGGGCGGGGTAGAACCGCCCCCGACTTTGCCCTGCAAAGCCTGGACGGCACGACGGTGACGCTCTCTGACCTGCGCGGAGAGGTAGTGGTGGTCGATTTCTGGGCCAGTTGGTGCCCCCCTTGCGTGGAGAGTATGCCCCACCTGCAGGAGCTCGGTGAGCGATACGCCGACCAGGGCGTGGTGGTGCTGGCGGTCAACGTGGGGGAGAGCAGAAATGCTATCCTGCGCTTCCTGGCTGGCGGCCCGTACACGTTCACGGTGCTCATGGACACTAACGGCGCGGTCGCCGATGCCTACGGCGTGTGGGGTATCCCCTACACCGTGGTGGTGGATCGGGAGGGGGTGCCGTATCCAGTCTTGAGCGGACCGGTGGGGGCGGAGCAGCAGGTGCTCCAATTGCTGGGGCAATAGGTTCAACCAGCCGCGCCGAGCGCGGTCGCCACCCGCCGCCCCAACTCTACCGCATAGTTGGTCCCCCGGTCCCAGGGGTAGACCTGGCTCATGTTCGCCGCCCACAGGCCGGGGATGGGGGTCCTTAGCGGCGGGATATTCCGCGAGTGGTCGAGAGTGGGGACCGGCTGGGCGTACGGTTCGGTGAACATCCAACTGGCCCGCACCCAGTCGGGACGAAAGTCAGGGTTGACTCTGACCAGGCCCGGCAGGTAGGTCTCGAGCAGCTGCTCCTTGCTGTACGAGAAGTAGGGGTGTTCTGGTTCCAAGTAGTCGCCGCAATAGACCAGATGGTCGCCGTCATAGTGCTCCGGTGAGATGTAGTTGGTGTGCTCAACCAGCCCCATGAAGGGGATTCCCTCGCTCTTGGGCATATTGATCCAGTAGTGGCCGTCGGTCAGGCGGTGCCTGAGGGCCAGGATGAGCACCACCGCTCCCATTGACTTGAGGTTGTCGAGGCTGGTCGCATAGTCGGGCGGCAGCGCGGGCGTGCGGACGTGCAGGGCCCGCGGCGAGCAGGTGGCGATGACCTGGTTGTGCTGCGCTTCGCCTCCGTCCAGTTTCAGCTTGATCTGTCCCTCCGTGGGATAGATCCCGCGGACGTGTGTGTTGAGCTGCACCACCCCGCCTTGCGCGCGCACCCGTTCCACCAGCAGATCGACCAAGCCCTGGAAGCCGCCCTCAAAATAGCCCAGACGAGGGGTGCGCTTGTAGAGCCGGGCCCAGAACCAGGCCATGTTCACGTCCTGGTAGTTCTGCTCGCCGAACTTGCTGATCAGGAGCGGTTTCCACAGTACCTCATAGGCCCGCTGGCCCACCGCCCGCCGCGTCCACTCCGCCGCGGTGACTCTCTCCAGAGGATGCCAGTTGCGCAGCATGCGCAGGTAGAGGGTGACCACCCCTACGCGCAGCCGGTCGATCAGGGGAAGGGGGGTGAACCGCAGCACCCGCAAGGGGCTATCAAAGGGATAGATGTGGCCCTGGTGGTAGATGGAGGTGGTGGGACGGGGGAAAAAGGTCCGCGCGCTGGCCCCCAGTTCGTCGATCAGGCCCAGCACCTCGCGGTCGGAGGCGAACCAGTGATGGTAGAACCGTTCCAGGGGCCATTCCCACCGCGGGTCGCTGAACCCCGCTGCCAACCCTCCGGCGTAGGGCCGCGCCTCGTAGATGGTGACCTGGTGGCCCATCCGGGTCAGGTCGTAGGCGGCCGTGAGGCCGGTGATGCCCGCGCCAATTATGCCGACGTTCATACCATCACCCTCCAGGTGTCAAACCGATGTGCTTTCTTGTTCCCGTTTCCCCTGGACGGTCGCCGCGAACTCGCCGTCGCTGACACGGACTTCGAGTTCGTCCCCGGCGGCTACCTGAGCCACGGAGCGGACCAACCGGCCGTCGGCACGGCGGCGGACGACGGCGTATCCCCGCTCCAACGTCCCCAGGGGGCTGACGCTCTCCAACCGTCCGCCAAGCCCCGCCAGCCGCTCGCGCCAGAGCGAGAGGTCGCGCTGCAGCAGTTCGGTGGAGCGCGCCGCCAGGTCGTCTACTCGCTGGCGGGCCTGCTCCAAGCGGGCCGTGGGGGAGAGACGGCGCAACGCCCGCTCTTCCTCTGCCAGCGTATCCCTCCGCCGGGCCAGCGCTGCCCCCATCGCCAGCGACAACCGTCCCGCCAGCGCCATCACCTGCCCGCGCAACTCGGACCGGTCGGGCGTGGCGACCTCCGCCGCGGCCGAGGGGGTGGGTGCACGGTAATCGGCGGCGAAATCGGCCAGGCTAAAGTCGGTCTCGTGACCCACCCCGCAGACTACCGGGATGCGAGAGCCAGCCACCGCCCGGGCCACCCGCTCGTCGTTAAAAGCCCACAGGTCCTCCAGCGATCCCCCCCCGCGGGCGACCAGGATCACGTCCACGTCCTCCCGCGCGTTCAAGGCTTCCAGGGCGGCGACAATCTGCGGCGGGGCCGCGTCGCCCTGCACCAGCGTCGGCGAGAGTAGTACCTCCGCCAGCGGGTAGCGGCGGGAGAGGACACGCAGGATGTCGCGCAGGGCCGCGGCCCCCGGCGAGGTCACGACGCCGATGCGCCGGGGAAAAGCGGGCAGGGGACGTTTCCGTTCTGCGTCGAACAGCCCCTCCGCTTCCAGGCGTCCCTTTAGCCGCTCATATTCCTGGTAGAGAAGCCCCACCCCTTTCTGCTCCAGGCGGTCCACATAGAGCTGCAGAGCCCCGCGTTGCTCATAGATTCCCACCCGGCCGTGAGCCAGCACCCGCTCGCCGTCGGTTGGGAGGGCCAGCAGCTTCTGGGCTGCGCTCTGCCACATCACGCAGCGTAGCTCGGCCCCGGCGTCCTTAAGGGTAAAGTAGCAGTGGCCCGAGGAGGCGCGACGAAAGTTCGAGATCTCTCCCTCAACCTGCACGTCCCCCAGGTCGGGGTCCATCTCCAGCGTCTCGCTGATGCGGGCGACCAACTGGCTGACGGTGTAGGGCATCGATTGCCACGCTGAGAAAAAGGATGATTGGACCATTGGCAGTCAGGGGGACGGTGGGGCGGCTGTATGCCGGGAGCGGCGCGCGACGCGCCAGCCGAGCACACCTGCCAACGGCAGCGCCAACCCGAATAGGCCGGAACAGGGTGAGCAGCAGGTCGGCAAAGAAGTGCCCGGCGCGGTGACGGTCGGGGGAGGGGCTGACGGCGTGCTGGTGGCGACCGACTGCCCGTGGGGTGATGTGGGCAAGGCGAACTGGGTAACCGGCAGCGTGGGCAGGACGATAGCCGTGGGCACGGATTCGACCGGGTAGCCGAGCCAGGCCCGCCACTCCATCTCGAGCTGCACCAGGTCCATCCCCGTCGTTTGGGTCAGAGCGTCCTCGAAAGGGACGTTGTCAGCGACGGTGAGGATCAATTCTCCCAACGTGTCCTCCCCGTAAACCTCGGCGATATAGTCGACCAGGCTCCACACCTCGGCGTACCATTCTGGTATCTCGTCGTTGACGATAGCCCCGCCCCGCGCACCCAACAGGCGGATAGGGATCAGCTCGTCCCGTGCGGCTGCGGCCTGCACCAACGCCCTCTCTTGGCTGTGGTCGTGCCGCTCGTTGTAGACGGCGATCCCCTCGTTGAACCAAGTGGGCACGCTGACCCAGGTGTTTTTGAAAATCTCGCCCATGTAAAAGACGTGGGCCAGCTCGTGGGGGATCACGTCGTAGACGAACCAGTCCAGATCATAGCCCCACTGGGCGGTAACGCCGAGGTTGGGGAGACTGACCCCCCCGATCCAGCTCTCGCAGGTTCCGCGGGCGTAAAACTCGCAGAAATCGGACTGGTGGCGATAGATCACCACGCGGACGGGCTGGGAGGTGATAACGCCGGTGATGCGGGCCACATGCTCGTATCCGTCCTGAGCGGCGTCCAGGATCGCCTGCCCAAACTCTTCCGGTTCGTCATACCAAAAGACGATGACGTCCTCCCCTTCCAGCCGCTGCCAGTTGTGTGTGTCGCTGGTGTACTCCGTCTCCACGGGCGGGAGGCTGGAGGTACTGCCACTGGCAAGCTCCACTTCCCAGTGGTAGGCGATGGGGGTGAACGGCGGGATCGTCTCCA
Organism: Anaerolineae bacterium; assembly: GCA_029932895.1. GTDB lineage: Bacteria > Chloroflexota > Anaerolineae > B4-G1 > DUEL01 > JAOZPF01. Next base: position 6,999 of record JAOZPF010000005.1, read on the forward strand.
TAGTGGTGTTCCACACTGCCTCCACCTCGACCTCCGCTCCTGGGGTAAAGGACTCGGCAGTCAGCAGCCGTGTCGGTTCGGTCCAGCCCGGATCGGCATAGAGGCGCGCGGCAACGATGTCGTCCTGGTCGCTACGTGCTCGCAGGTGAAAAATGAGGCCGTCGGGAAAGTGGCTCTCCTCCCACTGCGCGAGCACCTGGACCTCGGTGGTGGGCGCGGCGGCGATGGGCAGGGTGTGGAACGCGCCTGCCAGGATCAGGGCCAGGATCAAGGTGAAGGACAGTCGTCTCATTGTAGCCCCCTTTGCTGCCTTTGTGGCGGCGGACGGCCCCAGTGTACCGCAGTTAGGTAAAGGGGTCAACTCTGAGGGCGAGCGGGTCTGGTCACCCCCGCGCCTTGGGGGAGAATGTCCTCGATGCGCAACCCACGCGCGCTGGCGCGGCGTGCCATCCAGTCTATGATGGTGGCTGGGGGCGGTGACACCTCCTCCTCCGGCCGGCGTTCCAGGCGGATCGCAGCGGTGGGGCAGGCTGGCGTACAGACGCCGCAGCCCAGGCAGCGGGAGAGGTCCACCACCGCCACCTCATCCGACAGCGAGAGGGCCCCAAAGTGACATCGCTCCACACAGGCCCCGCAGCCCAGGCAGGTCTCCTCCTCCACCACGGCCTGGAAGTTGGAGTGGGCCACGGCCGTGGGCACGCCGAACTCGGTCAGCCCCCGCAGCACGCCGCAGCAGCAGGGGCAGCAGTTGCAGATATAATGGATGCCGTCGCGATAGTTGCCGGTGGTGTGGACGAGTCCCAACTCCTCCACCTCCCGCAATAGTTGCAAAGCCTCATCCTTGGTGATCGCCCGGTCCACCTCGCTGTTGTCAAAGGCGTGCTCGACCGGAGCCATGACCATACATGTCTCGAGCGGATAGTCACACCCCTCGCCCACCATTCGCTTCTGGACCCGGCAGATGCAGTCGCGGACGCCCCAGGACTTGGCGCGCTCCACGATGGCGGCGGCCTGCTCGTAGGGAAAGACTTGCAGGTCGAAGGGAACGGCCTCCCCGACGGGGATCACGCGGTGAATGGGCGGCGCGGCGTCCAGAAAGGTCTGCCCGCCCACCTCACGGAAGTAGGTCTCTACCAGCGCTGCCAGTTCAGCGTTCATACGGGGCAATTGTTCCTCGTAGAACCCGACCACAAAGGGCATCAACCCAAATGTTAGTTTCCCCTTCCCCTTCCGTACCCGGATCAGTCCCCGGCGGGCCATGTCCTTCAGCGTCTGGCGGGCAGACCCGGGGTCAGCGCCCGCGCGGGCGGCGATGTCGGCGGCGGGTTCAGGGACGAGGAACATCTCGGCAGCCAGGGCGGCCTCCTGCGGCGTGAACAGCTTGGCCAACAGCAGCAACTCGATCCCGCTCTCGGTCGCCGGGAAGCCGTTGGGGATCGAATCGAGACGGCGAGCCAACTGGCGATAGACTTGCGTATCCATTTGTATTCCTTTTCTCTAGTTTGACAATCTTGGCAGGGGTTCGAACAGCTTGCGCAGGGGCACTATCGAGAGCACGTCACGCCTTGGGCGTCGTAAGGGGTTACCTCTGCCTCCGCCGCTAGGCCTCCTCTCATATGCCAGGGAGGGCCAAACGCAAGTATACATCAGAATCGAGTGGAGTGGAAACGAGGAGGGCCGCAGGTCTGGGGACCTGCGCCACGGCAAAGCGCCTTTCGGCGGTTCGGGCCGTTGCTGCGTTTGCTCACAACTGCAACAGGGCAGCCGAGGAGAAGACGATCAGCGCTTGCCCGGCGATATAGAGGGACCAGACGACGTCGCCGACCGGGAACCAGGTGTTGTGCCGAAAGAGCTGGTTCCCCAGAATGGCGTCAGAGAGCAGGAACAGGACTCCGCCTGCAGCCAGGATGCCAAAGCGCGGCTCCTGCACCGCCAGCCCGACTGCGGCTCCTGCCATTCCCCCCAGCAGTAGTGCGTACCCCAATGCGCCATAGTTCAGGACCGGGTCGGAGCCGGGGGCGCGAATCAGGGCCAACCAGGCGATCACGGCCATAGCCAACCCCCCGGCGACCCCGCCCCCCCACGCGCGGGGGTCGCTCAGCCCCAGGGCATGCCCGCCCTGCGCGAACCCGGAGATGTAGAGGACGTGGGTTATGCCAAAGGCCAGCATGCCAAAGATGACGGTGGGCTGCACCGAGATCAGCCCGGCCATAATCAGGTCGCCGACGAAGGCAAAGGCCATGCCAAGGGCCAAAAAGGCCGTATAGCCAGCCAGCGGCGTGGTTTGGCCCATCCGCCACCAGGCCAGCGCCGCCAACACCAGCGCCGCCGACGAGAACATTCTGGCCCCGACCGGGCTGCGGTGGGTCCGTTCCGTGTCCGGGTGACCGAGCGCCAGGCCGAACAGGTAGACGCCCAGCCCTAGAGCCAAAAGCACATAGGTCCATGTTCTCATGGGATTCCCTCCTCACCGAGGAGACGCAGCGCTGGGTCGCCGTACAATACCACCGCCGCGTACTCGAACCGGTTCCAGTCTATACCTGTCAATGCCGCATCGGACGGCGATTGTAGGACGTTCGGCCCGTCCGCCACACTGCCACGAACTGGGCCGACAACGCGTGCAGCGTATCGGCCGCTTCGCTGACATCGCTGTCGAATGAGACAATGTCCGCCGCTCGGTACTCCCGTAGCCGCTGCACTGCCGCCCAAAAGGGGTCATCAGGCGGAATATCGGTCAGAATGACGTATCCCGGCGGCGGGGGCATAGGAGTGGCGGTGCTCGTCGGCGGGGGGGTGGCTGTGGGCGGCACAGGCGAGAGGGAGGGTAGCTCTGTGGGGGAGGGGGTGGCATAGTTGCAGGTGATGGTCGCCACCACCACTGTCGGGGCCAGAAGCAAAGCGTATCTCTTCATCTCTTCCCTTTGCTACGGCACCACATTGAGAAGCGCCCGTGCGCGCGGCCGGCCGACAAATTCCGCCCGCGTCTCTGCGTCCAGGTTGGCAGCGATTTCTTGCACTGCGTCGCGGGCCAGTGCCAACGGGGCGCGGTCGCCTGTCATTTGGGCCAGGGCCTCCCCTGCCTCCCAGCAGAGCAGCAAGTCACCCAGCTCCTGCCCTACCTCCAGACCGTGGTGGACGAGTGAGCTGTCGCCCGTGGCCTGCCCCTGCAACAGGAATCCCCATCCCAACAGCGACCGGTAATCGGCGCGCTCGGCGGCGGCGACGAGCTGAGCGGCGTGTTCCCCAGCCCGCTCCGCCTGACCGAGCAGCAGGAAGGCCCGTGCCGCATCGCGCAGCGCCTGGGCGCGGAACCAGCCCAACCCAAAGCCGGTGGAGGCAGCCAAGCTGTTGCTCAGCGAGGTCACTCCCTGCTCTGTTTGTCCCCGCAGCACAAAGGCCAGGCCGATACCTCGCATCGCCGAGGCGGTGGTGATGTGACCCAGGCCAGCGACATTGAGCGCTTTTTGGTAGTGTGCCAGCCCTCTCTCTGGATCCAGGAGGCCCAGGTACACATCGCCCAGAGCCACATGGGCGATAGCGCGGGCATCCGTCGAGGTGCCCCTTCTTTCCAGGACGGGCGCCGCTTGGCGGATTGCCTCTCCGCAGTGCCCCGCCAGGGCGTGGACCCAGGCCGCGCAGGTCGAGCAGAGGTCGGTGACCACCAGCAGTCTGGCCTTTTCCCCCACCGTCACTCCCTCTTCCGCCTCTTGTATCCCAAGTTTGTACGCCCCCTGGAAGCCGTGGGCCAGGCCGAGGAAGCTCAGAGAGGTCGCCACAAAGGTCTGCTCGCCTGAGGCGTAGGCCCGCTTGCTGGCTTCCTGCAGGGTGCTGGCGGCCTCCTCCAGCTCCCCTTTGATAAGCGCGATCATGCCGGCGTAGTAGAGCGCTTCGCCGCGGGGGTCGTATCCCGGCCAGCGGCGGACATCGCCCACCAGGCGCAGCCCTTCCTGGATTGCCGCGCCGGCCTCGTCGAGCTGGCCGGACTTGAAGAGCCCCAAAGCCAGGAGGAACAGCGCCGTCCCCCGGCTCCAATCGGCGCCTGCTGCCGCCAGCGCGTCGCATGCAGCGCGGGCGCTGTTCACCTGGGCGACGGTGTCCCCGCCGTGGGCGGCGAGGATGGAGGCTGCGTGGTGCGCGTGCCCTATCAGGTACGGGTCGTTCTCCCGCTCCCCCAACTCCATAAACGCGCCGCAGAGCACCCGTGCGACCTCGTGGTTCCCCAATTGGACCAGGGCGCTGCAACATTCGTGGTACAGGTCTGCTATCTGTTCCTTGCCGACTTGGATACCGAATTCCCGAGTGAGGCCGATGGCCTGCTGGTAGTGGCGCACTGCCTCCGGCAGAGCACTCATTCCCTTGGCTCGGTCCCCAGCCAGGTGCAGATAATGGACTGCCTTGTCCCACACTTCGCCCAGGTAAGCATGCCGGGCCAGTTCCTCCAGGTGGGCCTCCAATCGGCCCCGGTAAAGGTGTTCCATCGCCTCCAACGTCCGCCGGTGCAATTGTTGCCGCTCGTCACGCAGGATGCCCTCGTAGGTGGCCTCGTGGGTGAGATTGTTGCTAAAGATAAACGCCCGTCCCTCTTCACCCTCCAGCCGATAGTAGTGGAGGAAGTTGTGCTCCAGCAGGGAGCGCAAGTGGACATCAAGCTCTTCCCCCTCATCCGAAACAGCAGCCAGGACGCGCTCCGGAAAGATGCGGCCGATCACGGCTGCCCGTCGCAGCGTCTCCCTCGTCTCCGGCTCCAGCCTGTCCACCCGACTCACGAGGAGCACGCGCAGGGAATCGGGGATGCGGACGGGTATGCTGCCACCTCGCATGGCCCACTTTCCTTCCCGCCGCATCAGCGTTCCGTCCTGAGTGAGCGCGCGCACGACCTCGGTGATGAACAGGGGGTTTCCCTCTCCTTTTTCCAGCACCACACGCTGCAGGGATGGTGGGACGACGTCCGTGTCCAGCAGATGACTCACCAGGGTCGCGCTTTCCTGCGGCGAGAGGGCGGATAACCAGATCTCGGTATACGAGTCGTCGCCCTTTTGGCTGGCGCGTACCTGCTCCAACACTTCTCCCGCCTCGGGACGCAGGACAGGCACAAACAGCACTGGGACCTCGCCACCGAGGTCTACCATCATGCGGGTGAGCATCGCCAGAGAGCTCTTGTCGGCCCACTGCAAGTCCTCCGTTACGATGACGGTGGGCTGGTCCGCAGCCAGGCCTCGCAGGAACGCCCATACAGCCTGGGAAAGGGCACTTTGCAGCCCCGCGCCAGAGAGGGGAGTCAACACCGCGCTGTCCTGCTCGTCGGATGGCAGGCCGAGGAGGTGGGCTAGAAGGGAGTGGCTCCCTTGGTCATCGTGAGGGATGAAGCGGGCGACCATCTCTTGCAAGCGGCGGTGGGCCTCGTCGACGGGGGTTCCCTCGTCGAGGTCCAGGTAGCGCTTGATCAGGTCACGGAACAGGGAGTACGGTTGGTCGGCCTGGAACGACATGCTGTGTCCTTCCAGCCATCGCAGTGTCTGGAAATCCGACCGCGCTTCCGCCACAAGGCGCGATTTGCCCATCCCGGCGTCGCCGGCCACGAGCAGGATGCCGCCATGCCCGGTCAGGAGCCAGCGCAGGCGGTCGTGGAAGTGAGCCAGCTCATCCTGGCGGCCGACGAGGGGGCTGGACAGCTCGCTCTTGCCCTCGCCCGCCTGCGCACCCGTGAGGATAAAGGCCGATACCGGTTCCGACTTTCCCCGCACGGTGAGGGGCGGCAGGGGGCGGAAGGAAAAGAACCGCCGCGCCTGGCGGTAGGTGGACTCGCCCACAAAGATATAGCCGCTATCGGCGAGCGCCGCCAGCCGGCTGGCGAGGTTGACGGCATCGCCGATGACGGTGAAGGTACGCAAACCAGGCGCGCCGACCTTGCCGGCAAAGACCAGGCCGGTGTTGACGCCGCATTGGATGGTGAGGGGGTAGGGCAGGCGCGCTTGGTTGTCCGCGTTGAACCTCTCCAGTGCTTTGATCATCCCCCGAGCGGCCCAGAGCGCCCGCGCCGGGTCGTCCTCATGGCTCCCTGGCGCTCCAAATACGGCCATCAGGTCCTGGTTGACGATCTTGTCCACCGTCCCGCCGTACCGGTACACGGGGGCGGAGAGGGCCTCGATGCAACTGCTGACCAGCCAATATGCCTCCTCCGGCTCGACCTCCCCCGGCAGAGCAGGAAGGCCCGGCACGCGGGCAAAGATGACGGTCACCAAACGTCTCTCGCCGACGGAGAGAGGGGGGGTGGCAGGGGGCAAAGGCCGCCCGCACTGGCCGCAGAAGGTGTACCCAGGAGGGTTTTCGAACTCGCAATGCGGACAACGCACGTCGGACTCCGTTTCCTGGAGTGGCTATGTACCTATCCCCAATCCCTGCAGAAAGGCGTCGGCATCGAAAACCGCCAGGTCCTCCAGTCCCTCGCCGGTGCCCACGAAACGGACCGGCAGGCCCAGTTGGCTGGTGATGGCAAATAGTATCCCGCCGCGTGCGGTGCTATCCAGCTTGGCCAGCACCACCCCGGTGATCTCTACCGCCTGCTGAAAGTGGCGGGCCTGGCTGAGCCCGTTTTGACCGGTGGTAGCGTCCAGCACCAGCAGGGTCTCGTGGGGTGCGGCCTCCACAACCTTGCCGATCACCCGGCGCACCTTTTTCAGCTCCTCCATCAGGTTGTAGTGAGTGTGCAACCGGCCGGCTGTGTCGACGATCACCAGGTCCATGGAGCGGGCCTGGGCTGCCTGCAGCGCGTCGTACACCACTGCGCCGGGGTCGCCCCCCTCGGTTCCGCTCACCACCTCGCAGCCAGCCCTCTCGCCCCAGATGCGCAACTGGTCCATTGCCGCCGCGCGGAAGGTGTCGGCTGCGGCCAGGAGCACCTGCCTTCCCTCCTGGCGGTAACGGTAAGCCAACTTGGCGATGCTGGTCGTTTTGCCCGACCCGTTGACGCCCACCACCAGGATGACATCCAACGGCCGCCCGCCCAGGTTCAGTGGCCTCTGGTCCACCAGGAGGCTCCGCAGTTCCTCGGTCAGTGCCCCGCGCAGCCGGCCGGCGTGCAGGATGGCCTCGTCGCGTGCCCGGCGCTGTAGCCGCTCCACCACCGCCAGCGTCGTCTCCACCCCCACATCGGCCTGGATCAGCAACTCTTCCAGCTCTTCCCAGGTGTCGGGGGTGATCTGGCTGGCTCCAAGGACGGACGCGATGCGGCTCAAGAGCGCGTTGCGGCTCTTGGTCAGGCTTTGGGCGATGTTGCGCATAGTTGGCTATTGTTTCTCGTACGGCTGGCCGTCGGCGGCGGGAGGGATGGCCTCCCCCACCACACCAGCCAGGGCGATCATCGTGACCAGGTAGGGGGCCATTAGCAGGAATTGGGAGGCGATGGGCACTTGCAAGATCGAGAGCTTGGTTCGCAACGAGTCGGCGAAGCCAAAGATGAGCGCCGCGCCGAACGTACCAAAGGGCATCCACTTGCCAAAGATCATTGCCGCCAGGCCGATGAATCCCTTGCCGGCTGTCATCAGCTCGTCAAAGCGGCCCACTGACCCCAGGATGAGGAACGCTCCTCCCAGCCCGGCCACCATGCCGCCCAGAACCACGTTGATATAGCGGGTCTTGAAGACATTGATCCCCAGTGTGTCGGCCGCCCGCGGGTGCTCGCCCACCGCTCGCGTTCGCAGTCCCCAGCGGGTGCGAAAGAGCATCACCTGAATGACCACGAGCAGCACAAAGAGGGCATAGACCAGCGGGTTCTGGTTGAAAAAGATCGGGCCGATGATAGGGATGCTTGCCAGTCCGGGGATGGGGATGCGCGGGAATATGCCGGGGCTGTTGAGGTACTGAAACTTGGCCAGGATGCGGGCGCTGAGGAAGCTGGTGACCCCGGCACCGAGGATGTTGATGGCAGTGCCGGCGATGATCTGGTCCACTTTGAAGCGCACGGCCAGAACGGCGAGGAGCAACCCCAGGAGTGCCCCCGCGCCCAGGGCACCGACCAGCCCAAAGAGCATAGCCAGCCAGGACGGCCACTCCCAGACGTTCGCCGCCACGCTGCCCAGCAGCGCGGCAAAGAAAGCGCCCACGAGCATCATGCCTTCGATGGCGATGTTGATCACCGCACACCGTTCGCACAGCACGCCGGATAGCCCAGCCAGCGCGATTGGCACGGAGCGGAGGAGGGTGCTGCTCATTAGCCCAGTAAAGCTGAACGAGTTACCGCGAGAGGCCCAGGTGAGAAAGGCCAGGATAAAGAGCAACGACACCCCACCCAGCGCTAGGTTGACTCGCCGGAACCCGCGCGCCAGTTGCCATCCCCCTATAAAGACCGTGATCAGGGCAAGGGTGTATAGCGCTGGCGCGGTGGGAACGGGAAGGTCCGGCACCGGCAGCGCCGGTGTCTCTCCGGCAGGGTTGAGGACAAAGACCGAAGTCTGGCCGCTGCTGGCGGTGCGAGCGAACAACAAGAAGATGAGCAGCCCTATAGCCATAAAGACCAGCCCGTAGAGGATGGCTTGGCGGGTGGTCGTCTGATTATCGCTCCTGATTCGTTTCCACACAGCGCTCATGCCCGTCCTCCTAGATGTGTCCCCAACCACGGGTAAAGACTGCCTCGCCCGTCACTTTGGGCGCGCGGACGCGATAGATGAGGCGAATGACCTCCGGCGCAGCGACAAAGATGATGATCAGCGCCTGGAGGATAGAGATGATGTCGATCGGCACGTGGGCGACCCCCTGCATCGTCTGCGCGCCGGCGCGCAGGAACCCGAACATCAGTGCTGCCAACAATACTCCTATCGGGTGGCTCTTGCCCAACAATGCCAGGGCGATAGAGTCGAAGCCATAGCCAGAGAAGAAGGCGTTGGGCATATAGTGGATGACTCCTAGCACATCGTGGGCGCCTGCCAGCCCGGCCAGAGCACCGCTCAGCCCCATTGCCATGATGATATTCTTGGCCACGCTGATCCCGGCGGTCCGGGCAGCCCGTGGGTTCGCCCCCACTGCCCGTATCTCGAACCCTATCGTCGTCCTGAACAGCAGCCACTGAACCACAAAGACGGTGGCCAGGGCCAGAAAGAGGCCCACGTTGACGTTGGTGGCTGGGTCGCTGGGGAAGAACTGGGGCAGGTAGGCAGATTGCTCGACGAAAGGGCTCACCGGCAGGCTGGAGTTGGGTCGGGACATCGGCCCGCCCACATTCAGCATAAAGTCGGCTAACTGGTAAGCGATGTAGTTGAGCATGATGGTGTTGATCACCTCGTGGGCCCCTGTCTTGGCTTTGAGGAAGCCGGCGATGGCCGACCAGAGCGCCCCGCCGGCCATGCCGGCGAGCAGAGCCAGGGGGAGGTGAATGAACCAGGGCACCCCTTTCAGGCTGTACCCCACATAGACCGATGCCAGCCCGCCGATAAAGTACTGCCCTTCGGCACCGATGTTGAATAGCCCGCCGCGAAAGCCGAGGGCCACGGCCAACCCGGCAAAGATGTAAGGCGTGGAGATGCGCAGGCTTTCCATCAGCGGGCGGATGCCACGCATTAGGAGTGTGGTCTCTCCCGTTTGGGAATAGATGCGGAACCCTTCGATGATGCGCGTCGGGCTGCCAAAGGCCCCCACAAAGAGAGCCGAGTAGGCTTCGGCAATCGCGTGCCAGGAGGCAGACAGCCCGGCGAGCAGCCCCGCGCCAAAAGCCTCCCACACATCGGGGTCGAAAGCGGCGATAAAGACTGCGCCGATGACCAGTGCGGTAAAGATCGCCAAAAAGATCATCGATGCCGATTGCCAGTTCCAGGCTCGCATGCGCGCCAGGAACCCCGCCTGCAGGTCTTCTCCTTCGCGGCCCACATAGGTGCGGACCCGCCCGAACCGCAGCTTGTCCTCCACCTCTCTGATCGTGCCCCGCACTTCGGAGGGAACTGTCACATCGGCTTGATGATACGGAGCCAGGCCTACTCCCTGGTTGCTCAGGTCAAAGTGCAACGTGCCGCCGCGGAGCTTGCCCGTTGCCGCCCGAGAGACCGCTGTGTGGACCGCCTCGTCCACCTGCTTGACGGCGCTGGTCAGTATCCTCTGCGCGCCAGGGTTCTGGCCGCTGGCAAAGGTCGTCACCCACTCGTCCTGGTCTACCCCGATGACCCAGACCCCTTTCTCGGCGGCGGCCATAATTCCCGCGCGACCGCTCATTCCAGCGGCGGCAAAGATCACATCGGCCCCCTGCTCGATCAGTCCTGTGGCGGCCTCTATGCCGGCCTTGGGGTCACTGAAAGAGTCGGTGTATACCTGTAGCATATTCGCTCGCCGGTTGGTGTGCGCCAGGCCGTGCTCGAATCCCCTCTGGTACTTGCGCACCGGCGGCACGTCCATCCCGCCCACGAACCCTACCGTTCCCCGCTCCGTTATCAATCCCGCCAGCGCCCCGGCGAGGAAACCAGCCTGGTCCTCGGCGAAAACCAACCCGGTGACGTTCTCGGCCTCGACCAACGGCTCGTAATCCACGACGATAAAGTGTATAGAGGGGTGCTGAGCCGCCAACTGTTCGACCTTGGCCCCCTTGGTGGAGCCAACGGTGACGATGATCGAGCAGCCACGGGCGATGAGCCGCTTGAAGTTGCTCTCGTATTCGTCCGGCGACACCGTCTCGGTCACCTCTACCTCTAGGCCGAGTTCATCGGCTGCCCGCGCCAGCCCTTCGTAGGCGTACTGGTTGAACGCACCGTCGTCAATGCGGCCATCGTCGGTGACCAGACCAACTCGCGGTTTCTCAGGCGGTTGCACGGGTGGCCTCCTTTCGCTGCCCCCCTGCCATCAGGAGGCCGATCTCCTCTTTGGTCGCCTCTCCGGCGGGCAGTATATCAACGATTTCTCCCTCGTACATCACCGCAATGCGGTCGGCCAGCCCCATCACTTCGTCCAACTCGGAAGAGACCAGCAACACGGCACATCCTTGGTCCCGTTTCTCGATGATGCGATGGTGGATGTACTCGATGGAGCCGACGTCCAGCCCCCGTGTGGGCTGGGAGGCGACGAGTAGTTTGATCGGGCGGGAAAATTCGCGGGCGACGATGACTTTCTGCTGGTTGCCGCCGGAAAGGTTGGCTACCGGTGTCATCACGCTGGGAGTGCGCACGTCGAACTCGCGGGCCCGCTGTTCCGCCGTCGAGAGAATAGTCTCCTGGTCCATGACAACCCCGTGGGCAAAGGGTGGTAGGTAGTAGGTGTTGAGGACCATGTTATCGGCGACGGGAAAGTTGAGCACGAGGCCGTCCCTCTGGCGGTCCTCCGGGACGTGGGCCACTCCCTGTTGCAGTACCTTGCGCGGTGGAGCCCCGGCCATGTCGGTTCCCAATATACTCACCCGGCCTGCCGCCGCCGTCCGCAGCCCTGTCAGCGCTTGCACCAGCTCCGTTTGGCCGTTCCCCTGCACGCCAGCGACGCCGAGCACCTCGCCGGCATGCACCTGGAAAGAGACCCCCCGCACGGCCTGGTTGCCCTGGTCGTCCATCACCTCCAGCCCTTGGACCTCTAGGACCGGTTCCCCTGGCTGGGCAGGCCCTTTTTCCACCTGCAACAGCACCTCGCGCCCCACCATCATTGAGGCCAACTGTTGCTCGTTCGTCTCCGCCGGGCTGGTGGTGCCCACCACGCGCCCGTTGCGCAGCACTGTGATGCGGTCGGCCAGCGCCATCACTTCTTTGAGCTTGTGGGTGATAAAGATCACCGACTTGCCCTGCTCCACCAGCGAGCGGATCACCTCAAACAGGTCCTCTACCTCCTGCGGGGTGAGGACCGCGGTCGGCTCGTCCAGGATCAGGATGTCGGCCTCGCGGTAGAGGAGCTTGATGATCTCGACCCGTTGCTGGACGCCCACCGGCAGGTCCTTGACATACGCATCGGGGTTGATCTCCAGGCCGTATTGGGATGAAATGTGGCGGATGCGGCGGGCGGCGTCGGCCTGGTCTAGGAAGAGGCCGTGCTTGATCGACTCGACGCCCAGCATGACATTTTCCGTCACCGTGAGCACCGGCACCAGCATAAAGTGCTGGTGCACCATGCCGATACCCTGGGTGATGGCGTCGTTAGGCTCGCGGATGGTGACGTGTTGGCCGCGGATGAATATCTCGCCCTCGTCGGGGGTGTAGAGGCCGTAGAGGATATTCATCAGCGTGGACTTGCCCGCCCCGTTTTCCCCCAAGAGGGCGTGAATCTCGCCTTCCTCCAGAGTCAGGCTGATGTGGTCGTTAGCCAGGACTCCAGGGAAGGCTTTGGTGACGTCGCGCAATTCCAGGACAGGGGGCATCGTCACCTCCTTGGTATGTCTCCCTCCTCCCGCCACAGGGGGAGGAGGGACATCGCCGGCCTGTGCCGATGAGAGAAAAGGGCGGTGCCGGTAGGGGCCTGCACCGCCCTCCCTACGTCCGGCCTATCCTTCCCAGCCGGTGCTGACAGTGCCGTCGATGATGTCTTGACGGAGCTGATCTAGCTCATCCTTGAGCGTCTGGGGAATATCGTCGTCGAACTCGTGGAAGGGAGCGATGCTCACCCCTTCATTTTCCAGTGTGCCGATCAGGTAGCCGCCCTCAAAGGTGCCGTTCATCGCCTGCTCGATGGCCAGCGGGACAGTGTTGTCCATCCGCTTCATCACGCTGGTGAGTGTGACGGCGCAGTACTCCTCAGCGCTGATGCACCAGTCGGTGTCCACGCCGATGAGCATGGTGCCAGGGTTCTCCTGGATTGCCGCGGCCGTGCCGAGGCCCACCGGGCCAGCGACAGGCATGATGATGTCCGCGCCCTCGGCGATCAGGTCCTCCGCCGCGCGGCGACCATCGTCGGTCGACTCAAAGTTGCCGACAAAGAGGTCCATGCCCAGCACCTCGACGCTCGTGCCGTGCTGCTGGTTGTAGTACTCGACGCCGTTCTGGAAGCCGACCATAAAGATAGTCACCGGCGGGATCTCGATGCCGCCAAAGGTGCCCACCTTGCCGGTCTTGGTCATCCCTGCCGCCAGGTAGCCCGCCAGGAAGGCGGCCTGGTCGGTGGCAAAGCCCAGCCCGAGCAGGTTGGGCAGGCTCGTGTCGCCATAGAACTGGTCGATGCCGGCGAAATAGATGTCGGGGTTCTGCTGGGCAAAGGTCGCCGTGTCGTCGGTCAGCAGAAAGCCCACGGTGACGATCATGTCGTACCCTTGGTCGACAAACTGCTGCAGGTTGGCGGCATAGTCGGTCTGCTGCTGGGACTCGAGGTAAGCCACCTCGACGCCCAAGCGGTCCTGGGCCACCAGCATACCCTGCCAGGCGGTTGCATTGAAGGACTTGTCGTCGATGCCGCCCACGTCGGTCACCTGGCCGACGCGGAAGGGAGCCGCGGTCGGCTCAGGCGTCGGGGTCGGTCCGCAGCCGGCCAGCAACGTGGTTATGGTCAACATACCCGCAATAAGCAATAGGCTCTTCTTCATAACTTGCTCTCCTTTGGTTAATTGGTTAGTTAGTTGATTGGGTCACAAGTGCATCTTTCCCCTGCACCACCTCCCCTGTGCTGGTGTAATAGCGTGGGTATTATGGCCTGAAAATGGGAATAAGTCAAGAGGGAATGGGCGCGAGGGGGCGATAGGATCAGTAAACTGGGCAGAACCCGGCCAGCTTGACAAATGTCTAAAGAGAAGTATAATTATTTATGGAGAGCAATTCTTTATAGGTAGGTAATATGAGTGATAGGCTAGAGTCCATTACCCAACGGTTAAAGAGCAATGGCTACCGACTGACGCCGCAGCGAATGGCCATCATCAAGACGGTGATGGACAGCCACGACCACCTCACCGCCGAGCAGATTTACCAACAGGTCGTGGCTGATTTCCCGATGATCAGCCTCGCCACCGTCTACAAGACGCTGCACATGCTCGAGGAACTGGGCGAAGTGACAGAGCTGAGTGTGGACGGGCGCAGTCTCTATGATAGCGACACGGTTCCCCATCCTCACCTGATCTGTATCAAATGCCATGCCATCATCGATCTTCCGCCCGAAGCAATGGTCCAGATACCCCAAGAGGCGATCGACGGCACGGGGTTCCAGGTACTGTGGTACGAGATGGAGGGGTACGGCCTGTGTAGTCAGTGTGCAAGCTCCGCCGGTGAGCACCGACCCCGGCGGCACGTGTCCGTTTGAGTTGTGAGAGGAGGTCCATATGCCCGAAGTAGATTCTTGTGTTCAACCAGCAGGCGGTCCGCTGCTCCCGCCCGCCGACCAACCAGTCTCGTCAGCAGAAAAGGAGGTTCATATGACTAGTGCGCGTGTTGGGAAGGAAGCCCCGGATTTCGAGGCCTCGGCCTACATAGCCGGCGAGGGATTCAAGAACGTCAAGCTCTCTGACTACCGGGGCCAGTGGGTGGTGCTTTGTTTCTACCCCGGTGACTTTACCTTTGTCTGACCGACGGAGCTGTCGGCAGTTGCCGTCAGGTATCCGCAGTTGAAGGAGCTGGGCGTCGAGGTGCTCTCTGTTAGCACCGACAGCCGCTTCACTCACAAGATCTGGAACGAGGGCGAGCTCTCCAAGATGGTCGACGGTGGTATCCCCTACCCCATGCTCTCCGACCAGGGAGGACGCATTGGCACCGTCTATGGAGTTTACGACGAGGCGGCTGGCGTGGACATCCGCGGCCGGTTCATCATCGACCCCGATGGCGTGATCCAGGCGATGGAGGTCCTCACCCCGCCCGTGGGCCGCAACCCCGACGAGTTGATCCGTCAGGTCAAGGCCTTCCAGCACGTGCGGGCGACCGGCGAGGCAACCCCCTCGGGCTGGACGCCCGGGGCCAAGACTCTCAAGCCCGGCCCCGACCTGGTGGGTCAGGTGTGGAAGGTGTGGAAACCATAGGCTGATGTTGAGAGAGGGGTGGATGTATCCGCCCCTCTCTCGAGTTGCGTTGAAGAAGCGTGATGGACCCTGTAGCCCTGGCGCAAATTCAGTTCGGCCTGACGCCCCGGCTCGTTTTGCTGGTAAGCCGTTGCTCGCCTGGGTGCTGCCCGCTCTGGCGGTGCTCTTTCTGGCCCTGACGCGAGTCAGCGTGGGGCGAGCGGAGACGCGCAAATCGTTCCTGTTCTCAGCGTTGTCTATCGTTGGATTGATGTCCATCTTTGGTATGGCCAACTTTCCTTATCTGCTTCCCGCGCGGAGTGCGGGAAGCGGTGGCCTGACCGTCGCCAACAGCTCTGCCTCACAGAACACACTGACGGCGATGCTCGTCATCGCCCTGCTCGGCATGCCACTGGTGATTGCCTACACCGCCTACATCTACCATCTCTTTCGCGGCAAGGCCAGGGTTGAGGAAGAAGGGTATTGACCCGCTGGAGGTGAGATGGAAGAGAAAGTGTGCGCTTACTGCGGTGACCCCATTGAGGGGGAGCCGGTGCGGCGCGGCTCCAAGCTCTATTGCTGCGAGGCCTGCGCCTTTGAGGCCAACCGCAGCAAGGATTGCGGCGGGCGGACTGACTCGGTCACGTCGCAGCCGCTGATCGAGTTTCCCGATGGGTATGGGCGGTAAAAGCACCGTCCCAGATACGAGATTGTGACTATCAGACATATAGGAGGTGAACTGTGGGAACGAAAGGAAGAGCAATTGTGGGGATGGACGTGGACCAGTTGCTGGGATTGCTGAACAGGGCCTTTGCCGACGAGTGGCTGGCCTATTACCAGTACTGGCTGGGGGCCAAGGTGGCCAAGGGGCCGATGCGAGAGGGGGTGTTCGCCGAGCTCACTCAGCATGCCGCCGACGAGCTGCGGCACGCGGGGATGTTGGCCGACCGGATCATCCAACTGGGCGGCACGCCGCTCCTCACCCCTCAGGACTGGTACGAGGCGACCAACTGCGGCTATGAAATCCCCGCCGATCCCTATGTGGAGACGCTGCTGGAGCAGAACATCAAGGGCGAGCAGTGTGCTATCGAGGCCTACCGGCAGTTGATGGAGACCACCAAAGAGGCCGATCCGGTGACGTTCAACATCGCCCTGCAAATTCTCACCGATGAGGTGGAACATGAGGAAGACCTCCAGGCTCTTGTGGAGGATATTCAACTGATGAAAGAGAGGAGACTGTAGAGAATGATAGGAGAAAAGATACAATCGGCTGATTGGAAGACAGAGAAGCACGCCCCGGTGATCGAGTGCCCGGACGCGGTGGAGGCGGGCAAGCCGTTCCAAATCACTGTCAGCGTGGGCAAAGAGATACCGCACCCCAACACGGCTGAGCATCACATCCGCTGGATCGACGTCTACTTCCAGCCGGAAGGAGCCAAATTCGTCTATCAGGTGGCTCACTTTGACTTTGCTGCCCACAGCGAGGGGACGGCGTATACCCACCCTGTAGCGTCGTTCTCAATGCAGGTGGAAAAGCCAGGCACGCTCGTTGCCCTCTCCCTCTGCAACCTCCACGGGTTGTGGGAGAGCAGCAAGACACTCGCAGTCTAGAGCCGGGTCGCATCCACTCAGCCGGACGGGCCGGCGGCCCAAGGGCCGCCGGCCCGTCCGACTTTTTTTCCGCGGCCAGACGGCCGCCCCGGTATACCCTCGGCCACGGTGACAGGACGACGTGCCCGAACTGGTCGAACTCGGCTCCATTTCACTTGACAAGTTTGTTCCCTGTGGTATGATGCTGCCAACAACTTGTAACCCGGTAGCGCTCTTATCCAGAGAGGCAGAGGGAACGGCCCTGTGAAGCCTCGGCAACCAGCCAGCAAACCTGGCCCGGTGCCAATTCCGGCAGAACGTCGGTTCTGGAAGATAAGAGGCGGCGCGTCCATCGTGCCCCTTCTGTTTTCCAGAAGGGGGCTTTTTTTGCCCACTTCCTGGGCGACCGGTCTGATCCAGAGCGGCCGAGAAGAGGCCCGCCGGGGGAAGGGGAAAAACGAGATGACGAAACGGAACATTGTCGTAACGGAGGCCACCGGGCAGTTCATCGAGGACATCCCGGTCGAGATCGTCGAGCGCAAGGGTATCGGCCATCCCGACAGCCTGTGCGATGGGATCGCGGAGCGGATCTCGGTGGAATACAGCCGCTGGTGCCAGGAGAACCTGGGCGTTCTATTGCACCACAACTTTGACAAGGTGCAACTGGTCGCCGGAGAGGTGGAGGTGGGGTACGGCGGCGGGTTTATGATCAAGCCCATCCGCATCCAGATCGCCGGGCGCGGCACCCCCAGTTTCCGGGGCAAAAAGGTCCCGTTGGACGTGATTGCCATCGACGCGGCGCACAAGCATATCCAGGAGACGATGCGCTATCTGGACCCCACCCGGCACGTGGTGATCGATTCCTACGCCGGCCGGGGGGCGGAGGAGTTGGCTCACGTGGTTGATAACGTCACCGCCAACGACACCAGCTTTGGCGTCAGCCACTGGCCCCGCTCCGGGCTGGAGAACGCCGTCTACGAGACGGCCCAGTACATCAATTACCAGTTGATCGACCAGTTTCCTATCGGTGAGGACGTCAAGGTGATGGGTGCCCGCGAGGGCGACCGGTTGATCCTCACCGTCGCCCTCCCCTTTATCGCCGCGCGGATCGGCGACCGGGCCGAGTACATCGAGGTCCGGGGGGCCGCCGAGGCGGCTATCCAGGCCTTTGCCGAGAAACTTGACAGCCGCCAGGTGAAGGTGATGGTCGATACGGCCGACGACTTGGAGCACGATGCTGTCTATCTGACCCTCACCGGGACGTCGGCTGAGATGGGGGACGACGGCTCAGTGGGACGGGGCAACCGCGTCAACGGCCTGATCGCGCCCTTCCGCGCCGCCAGCTTGGAGGCGGCCTGCGGGAAGAATCCCATCTCCCACGTGGGCAAGGTCTACAACGTGTTGGCGATGCTGGCGGCAAGGGATATCGTCGAGCGGGTGCCAACGGTGCGCGAGGCGACGGTCTATTTGCTCTCCCAGATCGGCCACCCTCTCGACCAGCCGCTGGTGGCGACGGCCTACGTGCGTCCCGCTTCCGGCTCCCTCACCCCCAGCATTCAGGCTGACGTGCAGGCGGTGCTGGACGAGCACCTCAGCCGGCCCGACCTGGTGCGGGAGCGGATTCTCAACCGCGAGTTCCCGCTGTTT